>CAZOBX010000027.1:0-9812 GCA_964578045.1 uncultured Kangiella sp.
CACGGTCGCTTTCAATTTTTTGTTTAATCTGTTTCCGAATTTTCGCTGATGAGTCAATGATTAAAACTCTAATAGGTTTGGACTTTTTTTTACCCTCCGTCGCGGAGGCAACTGGAACTCTGGCTATAGTGGGAATACTATCTGAAACGCTTGTTTTTGTTTTTGGTGATTGCGAACCCTTGGCCGTTTTTGGCCGAGATTTTTTGACTTTTGCTGATTTCTTTAAATTGAACTCTATGCCTTCTGGGTTTTCACTTTTAGCTTTAGTATCAACATTCTCAGAATTTTCATTTTCCTGTTGTTTCTTTGCCAGCTCGACTTTAGGGTCTTGCTCCGCTGATTCGGATTTGTTGAGATTATTTCCATCGCTAAATTGTACGGCTTCTGAAAATTCATCACAATCAATCGTTTTGAAGTCAACCTCACCCGTTGCTGAGTTAAATCGAACTTCTCTACCCACGGGACCGCCAACAGATTGTCCTTTAATCGGTATTCCAAATTCACCAAGAATTTGCATTGCCACACCGATATTGCGCGCACCGATTTGTTGTGCCCGGGTAATTTCGCCGTAATGCAACTCGCCTCCACCCAATACCTTTGCTTGTATATTGAGTGGCGAGCAACCGACTTGTTTAAATCTCTTTAATAGATTGACGATGGCTTGGGTTCCAAAATCATTTTGTGTTTTCAGCTGATTATTTTCATCGCTATTGGCGGGAAGTTTATAATGGCACATGCCACCACATTTTGAGACTTTATCCCATAAACAAACAGCCACACAAACACCTACCACTGCAGACAAAACAGCCGGATCATTGTCACAAAATGAAAGTTCGCCTGAATGAACCTGTAACTGTTTCATCAGTTTTCCTTTTTTTGATAAATGGATGCAGCCACTTTAGTCAGACCTACGTCCATATGAACCAGTGACTCAGTCAAACCCACAAACAAAAAACCGCCAGGTTCAAGTCTATCAACTAACTTAGCAACAATTTTTTCCGAGGTACTTTTGGAAAAATAGATTAGGACATTGCGCAAGAAAATAACATTAAATATCATTCCGACTTTATCGCTATAGTCGATCAAATTATGCGGTCTGAATTTAACCTGTTTTCTTATTGTTTGAGTCACTTTATAATAATGCTCATCACTTTCTATTATGCTAAAATACCGGTCTCTAAAATGGGCTGAAAGATTATCCATGCCATCCTGAGGATAAACTCCGTTTGCGGCGAAATTTAAACGTTCTGTATCAATATCTGTTGCCAATATTTTATAGCTGAAAGTTGGAAATTCCCGAAAAAGCTCTTCACACATGATCGCCATTGAATAAGGTTCCTCTCCACTTGAACAAGCCGCTGACCAAAAATAAATGGTTTCGTATTCCATTTTCTGCAACAGTATTTTACTTAGATATGCAAAGTGAAATAGCTCTCGAAAAAATTCCGTTTTGTTGGTGGTCAGGCTATTAATGAACAGTTTGAGTTCTTTACCCCCCATGTCGTTTTCTAAATAACGCCGGTAATCTGAAAATGTTTTTAGTTTAAGTGCTCTTAATCGTTTACCTAGCCGACCTTCTAATAACTTTATTTTGTCCGGGGCGAGATCAATGCCAGCTCGTGAAAGAATTAAATCTTTGAAAAAAATAAAGTCGCTGTTGTTAACCTGTAGGAGTTTGTGCTGGTTGATGCTATGAACCGATACACCATGACCATCATTTAACATGCCGTGATTCATCTGCTGAAAATCACACTGTGCATCAGCGATATAATAGCCCATATGCGATCACCTCCATTTAGCTCATACTTATCCAAAATTTCGCGCCTATTTTATTAAACTAACATCAAATTTATAAACAAATCCTAACGAAAAAATACTGGGATCATCGCCGGCAGCCGGTACGATTTTGTCGCCGTGGCCTTTACCGTTAACACTAAAAGCCACGTTAGGATCATTACTCATATTGGCGTAAGCAACATAAAGGGTGTAATTTTCTCCCATCGCTTGATCGTAACCGATAGCAAAAAGGGTCGCATCACTGTCTGAACCGCTACCACTGCTATTGGCAAACTGCAGCTTAAAGGTACCCTCGTCACCGACTTTTACGCTACCGCCGATTGAGAGGCTATCCCGATCGGATCCTGGCTCTCCTGCGATATCTGATTCGCTTTGAAAGCCGCCGCCAAGAGTGAATTGACCAAAATCATATCCCAGGGTAATTACCACAGCCGTATGATCATCCACGCCTGCACCTTGGCCAATACTGGCATAGGCCAGGCCAACTTTAAGCGCGTCTTTTTTATAATCGCCCTTGAAAATAAGATGATCACTTCCGCTAGTGCCTTCTTCCGGTACATAGCTTATCCCGCCGGTTATCCCCTGCATATCGGGTGTTGAATAATAAATAACATTATCCACTCGGCCGGGAATACCCGACCCTTCCCACAAGTTACCCAGGTCGCCCACCTGATCGGCAAATAAATTATAGTCATTGGCCCATTGATCTAATGCCGGCATATGACCAATGAGTATTTTTCCAAAGTTTCCTTTAAGCCCGACAAACGAGGGTCGACCTTTAGTGAAGAGTTGTCCGGCATCCTCCGGATCAGTTGGGCCATTGCCGTCATTGCCCCCTTGTGCGGTAAGATCAACGCCCGTTTCTAACTGAAAAATAGCAGTTAAGCCGGAACCAAGGTCATGCTCACCAGAAAAGCCCAAACGTGAAGAGCTGCTGGTCACAAAAATACTGGTATTTTGACCATCATCCACACTATCGGCTGATAAGTGGCCCACCCCATACACATTGAGTTCTACTGCAGTGACTGGAAAGATTGCAAAAGCCAGGACTGTAGTAACTGCCTGCAGCGTAATTTTTTTCATTTGTTATGCTCCTTGGCCTTGGGGCCGTATAATCACCTTGATTTAACGCACCACAAATTGCTTAATACACTGGTACAAAATAGCAATCGATTGACGGTTTGATTGGACTTATGTCGGTTTTCATAAATTAATCACATTTAACATTTGCAAGCTAATAACCCTGGTCGTTTACAAAAGAAAACGCCCACCATTACCAACGAACAACCAGAAAATCACAACTTAGACCATGCCGCCTGTTTGCCATCGTCAAAGGCAATCTCACTATTATTTTCATCGTCTACAAGACGCATCACAGGCTTGTGAGAAGACTGATGGTCGATATCCGAATAGGGGACATTACTCTGATCAGATGCCGCTGTCTGACCATCATGACCTTGAAGGAAACCGTTCAAATCGCGCACCAGTCGGTTAAGTTCTTCCGCTTGTTGATTAAGTTCCTGACTCGAACCCTTGGCTTGATCTGCAAGAGAAGCGGCATGTTGAGTTGCCTTGTTAATTGATTCCACAGCGTTACTAATTTCCTGAATTCCGCGAGCTTGCTCATTAGAAGACTCAAAGATCAGGCTGGCACCTTTCGCCACTATGGCGGATTGTTTTCTGGTATCAGCGACAATGTTGATACCTAAATCAACCCGTAGACTATTCTCCTTGGCAATGGCTTCCGCTTCCTTCACACTGGCTTTTACAATGTCTGATATATCGGTAGCCGCCTTGCCACTCATTTGAGCCAGGTTACCGACTTCCTGCGCAACCACTGCGAAGCCACGACCATGTTCGCCGGCTCGTTCAGCTTCAACCGATGCATTAAATGAAAGCAATTTGGTTTGAAATACAATTTCATCAATAATTTCAGTTTTGTTGCCAATCTCATCGATAATCTTAACTAGCTCAGTGATTTGTTGATTAGATTCCGCTATTTTTTGCATCGCTTGATTAAGTTCGCCCATCTTATTCCCGACTTCTTCAGACAAGTCACGAGATTCAGCCGCCGAACCCACATTTTGTTTTACCATGCCTGATATTTCTTCGGTACTGGCGGAGGTTTGTTCGACCGCACTGGCTTGCCGATTAGATATTTGAGAGAGGTTACGGCTGACTGACGCTATATTTCCTGCCACCCCGGCAACTCGTCCTGCACTGGCGCTCATATTTTTGACAATGCCGCCAAAAGCAGAACTCAATTCTTGCAATTCAACGGCGCTGAAATCTGTTAGTCCTTTAAATATACTTTGAAATGGGCGAGTAATTGAACCACTCAACACGTAGGCTAATAGCAGTGAGATAGCCACCGCTAAGCTAATACCGACCATCAGTGAAGTGTTGGTATTTTCGACAGTTTCTAGGGCATCCTCTTGACGAGTCTTCATTAAGGTTAATTCTCTATCACGAAAAGTAGCGATTTGATTTCTAAACTTATCAAAGTACTTTTTGCCGAGCGCCTGGGCCACTAAATTAGCCATGTCATCCATGGTTTTAGAATCGCCAATGACACCACGCAAGTTAATGGCACTTTCTGTGACGTTAGCCTGCCAGTCGTCAATGGTAGACTCAATATCGCCCAGTAAGGCCACCTGAAGTGGATTGTCATTGACGGTGATTTTTAGACCGTTCACCAATGTCCCGAAGCGACTACGACCTTGTTTGTAAGGTGCTAAAAACTCCTCTTTGCCCGCCAGTAAATAACCGCGCATACCCGTTTCCATATCCACCGCTGCGGCTTCGACCTTCATAGCTTCTTGAATAACCGTATTCGTATGATTGACCCATTCTACTGTGTCGCGTAAGGTGCTAATGTCCGATGTACCAGCGGCTGCGTCTTGACGTGAATTCATCAGTACTCGTTCACGGCTGATAAAGGTGGCAATCTGAGTACGAAAACGGTCAAAATACTTCTTGCCGCGTGCTTCGCCGACTAATTTGGCCATGTCATTCATGGTTTGCGCATTGCCAATTACGCGCCGCAGAGCAATCGCACTCTCGGTGACATTGCTCTGCCATTCCTCGATGGTTGTTTCTACCTCACTTAACAAGCTCACTTGCGTGGGATTGTCACTGACGGTATTTTTCAATTCTTGAATAAGTCCTTCGAAGCGTTTCTTTCCTTGCTTATAAGGTCCCAAAAACTCTTCTTTACCAGCCAACAAGTAGCCACGCATGCCGGTTTCCATATCCACTGCAGCCGCTTCAATTTCCATCGCTTCTTGAATCACCACATGAGTATGATCCACCCAGCCGTTGGTTGTTTGCAGAGACCTAATGCTGTTTAAACTGACGAATCCCAGGATCACCAAGAAGCTCAATGTAACCGAGCTACCCAATAATATTTTTGCTCTAAGCGATAATTTCTCGAACATGATGTTCTCCTTTAATTTGACCTATTATCCTAGATTAATCAGTTGAACCACGAGCAATAGCGCCATCCCACTGTGCGCCTAGCTATGCAAAAAATTGGCTCATCACCCGCAAGGTGACCACGCAATTTTTCGCTACGCTAATCACACCGTGGGCTAACACTCTTTCCACGAGTTCAACTAATTATTCTAGGATTATGATGAGATTCACTGGTAATGTGTGACTCCTAATTTGAACCGGCAGCTGACTCCGCTGCGGAATTGGTTTGGCGCTTGATTAAATCCAGCTCTTCCGCGGATAAAACTTTGCTAATATCCAGCAACAGAATAAGCGTGTTATCCTCCGCTTTGGCGACTCCTCGAATGTACTTTCGTTGTATACCACTGGAAATATCTAAATCGACTTCTATCTGGCTGTCGTCAAATCCAACCACTTCATTCACATCATCCACAATCGTGCCAATGGTCAAATCGTTAACATCGGTAATAATAATAGAGGTCTTCTTTGCTTGATATGCTTCTGCAGGCACTGCCAACTTGATGCGTAAGTCGATCACCGAAATAATTTTTCCTCTTAAATTGATCAGCCCTTTAAAAAATTCTGGAACATGGGGGACCGGTGTGATCTTTGACATTCCAATCACTTCCTTTACCGATGATAACGGGATCCCGTATTTTTCATGCTCCAGGGAAAAGATTAGATTCTTCTGCGCTGTACGTAATGACAGAACCGCGGCCTTATTCACACCATTCGGATTTTCATTTTGTTGTAAAGCGTTCATGCATCACACCTCTTGCGTTCGATTAATCACCAATAGTATTGCGGAGATAACGGCCATTTTCCTTCATCCAGACTTAGCCCTCAGCTTTCCGGATCCAGTCAGCTTTAAATTCCAGATAAACCGCCCCTAACTCTTTAAGAGATTTAGTGGGCTTATGATAGGTTAATTTATATTGACCTTTGTTAGTTCTCCATTGATATTTTGTCACTTCCACCACTCGAACTTAGTGTTGAATATTGCCAGCTAATCAAGCATGGTTCTATTCGTTACTAATTAGTGAGGGTTCTAAAAAAGAAAGTAGTTTGAGATTAGAAAAAAATCAAATGTTGTTGAGACTTTTTTAATTGTTCTTTTGTCGAAGTTATTTTCAGTTACGTTTTTTATTTTGTCGAAGTCATAAATATTTTTTATTGAGATATTTTTTAAACTCTCCCGAGAAAATCTTTTCATTAAACGTCAATTTTATGGCGCGGAATATTATTGGCATAAATTGATTTAAAATAGCACGCCACTTTTAATAGCGAAAATCAGAAAATACAACAACTTACCGAGTGCGGAACTCAATATTCATTTGATCGCCTGATAGCAATATTGGGCTTAAAATTATTCGGAACACCGGTATTTTTTTTAAACCTTTATAAATTTTTATGAACTAAAACGACATGTAACCTTATCAAAAGTCAAATTGGTATAATCAAGCGGAATGATGATTTTTTCGATAATTGGATTATCGAGATGCTCACTAGAAGAAAGCAATCTATTGGCTGGAAAACCGATAACTAAATAGTCTAAAAAAATTAAGCAAAAAATAATCAGGCTGTGTTGATTGAATCATCGATACCGATTGCCATGTGAGATAAAGGAAAAATTTAAAGTTTGCAGCGAGACAAACCGATTTTTTTGCCAGATGGAATTTAAAATTGCAGCGCTAATGACCAGGGCCTGTTGAACTATGAAAGATCAACAGGCCCTAAGAAGCGCCTTAAATATAATCAGTCTATTTAAAAATAGCGACTACAATTATCAAGCAATATAAACGATACGAATCGCCTACCCACGGGATTAAGTTAGGAGAAACGCATGGTACAAGGGTGTTTTTATTTGCTATCAAAAATAGCGATAGCAACGCTAAGTCTCCTGTTAATTAACCCGCTGCAAGCGAAACAGGTTGAATATGCAGAAATGGATTTCGAACAGCTTGTGGAAGTAGACATATACGCAGCCAGTGTTCTTTTGGCGCATCTGCATAAAAAAGGTGACTGGATGTTTAGTTACGGTTTTATGTCGATGAGCATGGAGGGTAATCGAGATGGCGGCAATGATTTGACCGCTGCAGAAGTATTACAACAATATATGGTGACCCCCATAGATATGACCATGACTATGCATATGTTACATGGAATGTATGCACCATCTGACGATTTAACCTGGATGATTATGGCGATGCAGGTCGAAAAGGAAATGACCCACCAGACACAAATGGGGTCACGTTTTACCACCCGATCATCAGGGCTTGGCGATACGCGAATCAGCGCTAACTATGCTTTTTTTCGTGAACAAACTGATTTTGGTGAAAATGAGTATGGCTTAACCTTCGGCTTGTCCATTCCAACCGGGTCAATAGACGAAACGGATTTTTTTCCCCCTATGGGCATGACCGTGAGATTACCTTATCCCATGCAACTTGGTTCTGGAACCTACGACTTTATTGCCGGTGTGATGTATGTGGGAATTTCTGATCACAGTTATTGGGGGGTACAAGGGTTAGCGACTTTTCGAATTGGCGAAAATAAAAATGACTATACCCTGGGCAACGAAACCACGGTGAATGGCTGGTATAACTATGCCTTGAGTGACTCAATAAGTGGATTTATTAGCTTGAATGGAAAATCGATGGATAACATTGATGGTGCCGATCCGTTGTTGAATCCGATGATGGTTTCAACTGCAGATCCCAATCGCAGAGCGCAAAAATCGCTGACCCTCAATCTTGGCATGGACCTGTACGCATCTGAAGGTCATCTAAAAGGTAATCGTATTAGTATTGAAGTAGGTAAACCAATCTATCAGGATTTTGATGGACCGCAATTAAAAACCGAATGGGTCTTCCGTATCGGATGGCAAGTTGTGTTTTAACTCAGCTCCCAGCAAAAACGATAATGGAAACATGAGGTTTAGCCATGCACCACAATTTAAAAACACAGATGCCTAAGGATCTCTCAAGACTAAGTGTTTGGCACCATTTACTTCTCTTCATAGCTTTAAGCTTTCAGTCATTACCCGCAGTTTCAGCATCCAAAGAGTCCGAACTGAAAGTGGCCTTTTTGTATAACTTTGCCAAGTATACTAAATGGCCCAACGACATTGGCAAAAATTTTAACCTATGCTTTTTAGGCGAAGATTTATTTGGCGACGCGTTAAACACCATTAAAGATAAGCGCCCTCATGGCAAAACTCTTATTTTTAAAAAAGGTTCCTCAGTAGACGAAGCAGCCGTCAACTGTCAGATGATTTTTATTGGCTCAACCCAGGTACAAGAAGTGAAAAAAGTGGTCAAAAAACTCGCAGGCAGACCGTTACTGACGGTGGTCGAAATGCCAGATTTTAAAGAAACAGGTGCAATGCTTAATCTAATACGCAAGGGGACTAAACAAAAGTTTGAAGTTAGCCAAAAAGCGGCTGAAGAATCTGGTCTTTCGTTTAGCTCAAAACTGCTCAAAATCGGCATTCTGGTAGATTAAAAGTCTGTTAAGTGTAAAAACCAATATCAGAATACACTCTCGATAACATAGGAAATATTAGTGATAAGCCTGGCCCGAATTTCCATTAAACAAAAGTTATTTGCCAGTATCTTGTTAACAGGGGGACTGGCAACGTTGCTTGCATGCGGTGCATTTATTATTAATACGCGAGAAAACATTCGGGAAAACATGTTGACCAATGTCACGACTATCGGAAATGTTATCGGATTTAATACTACTCCAGCATTAGAATTTAGTGACACTGATGCAGCAACAGAAACGCTTTTGAGTTTGTCGCAAAATACCCACGTGGAAGCCGCGGTACTTTATACGGCTGAAGGCGGTGTTTTTGCAAGATATATACGCCATGACGTTAATGATTTTTCCGAACCAATAAGAGAGGTTTCCGGTTACCAGATTAATAGCGAAATGTTAGCCATGTTTCTTAATATTGTCTCCGACGGAAAATCTATCGGCACTCTCTATCTCCAATATGATCTAAAAGCTTTAGATCAGCAAATGCAACAAAATTTAATCATTTCTATTACGGTTATTTCAATATTATTTATTTTGACTTTTATTATCGCAAGGATTGCCAATATTTTAATTTCAAGACCGCTAAGAAAAACCGCCGAAGTCATGGAGTTTATTGCCGAAGGAGAGGGAGACTTAAGGCTGCGTTTGCATGATTGTGGCGAATTAGAGGTAACCTCACATGACGACATTGCGACGGTGGGAAAAGCATTTAATCATATGTCTCGCAGCATCCTGGATACCTTTGAGCGTTTAGATAAATCGCAAGATTCTGAACGTGCCAAGACACAGTTCCTTGCTAATATGAGCCATGAAATTCGTACTCCGATGAACTCTATTATCGGTTTCACATCCCTTCTGCTCAACCAAAAACTAGATGATAAAGAACAAGGATATATCAGAAACATAGACAGTTCTTCAAAAGTGTTATTGTCACTGGTTAATGACATCCTGGACCTGACAAAACTTGAAGATGATAGCTTAAAAATAGAGAGTTATGAGTTCGATCTTGAAAAAATGTTAGA
>CAZOBX010000027.1:9822-23535 GCA_964578045.1 uncultured Kangiella sp.
ACAAATGAGTTCATTTTCGGCAATCATGTGTGAAAAATATCTGGAGTTGATTTTATCGATTGATGAAAAACTTCCAAGAAAACTACTAGGCGACCCAATCCGCATTCAACAGGTATTGACCAATCTTATCAGCAATGCGTTTAAGTTTACTTCACTCGGAGAAGTAGAGCTAAGCGTTTCTCTAATAGGCAACCACTCAACTAGCCAGAAGTCCGCAGCAATACTCTTGCATTTTGCAGTTCGCGATACGGGTACAGGGATAAAAACCGGCTATATACCTAAGTTATTTGACCGTTTTTCACAACAAGATGATTCAACGACCCGCAAATTTGGCGGTACGGGTTTAGGCTTATCCATCGTCAAAAAACTGACCGATTTAATGGATGGAAAGCTTTGGGTAGATTCGACGATTGGACAAGGAAGCACTTTTAATTTTAGTCTTCCATTTCAAGTCATCAATGACCCAGACGATACCAGTCACCCGGATTTAAAAAGTGGTTTGAAATCAATGGTTATTAATTCCAATAAGGTTGCTGCCAAAAGCATTAGTGGTTATCTGGAATACCGGAAAATACAAACTAAGCTTGTCGGCTCCGGCGGTGAAGCATTAAAACGATTGCAACAGGAAACCGTTGACCTTTTGTTCATTGATGATAATGCGATTGATGACCCTGTCATTTTTTTTACTTCATTGCAGCCGATGATCGCCAATTCAAAAATACCCTTCACTACTGTTATATTCAGTTGCTTTACTGACAGGCCTCGTATGGACGAATTAGACCGAATTGAAAATTCCATTCAATTGGAAAAACCAATTGAAATATCAAAATTACGGGCATTAATTGACTCGGTTTGTATCATAGGATCGCCTCAGCTTATTGGCAGGGAGAAACAACAAGCGCTCCCTCAGAATCTGATGAAACTGATGCATAGGTATCGAATATTAGTGGTGGACGATATCAAACTCAACCGCTCTTTAGCCATTGCCATTCTAAAACCCATGGGGGCAATTATCGAACAAGCTTGTAATGGGAAAATTGCCGTGGAAAAAGCTTATGCAGGGGACTTTGACCTAATCTTGATGGACGTTCAAATGCCAATCATGAGTGGTTTTAAAGCGACATCTCTGCTGCGAAAACGATTTACAGATCTTCCTATTATCGCCATGACAGCCAATGTAATGAAGGGCTATAAACAGCAATGCATTGACGCAGGGATGAATGACTGTATCAATAAGCCCTTTAATGCCAATCAACTCAGTAAAATAGTCAAGAAATGGCTTTTGCTTAAAGATAATAGTAGGTCTGAAGTTTTCCCCGATGTGCAGAGTTCCAGTTCAGAGAGTAACATTCGAGAAGGACTCACCGAGCGTCCCTGTCATTCGCCAAACGGACTGCCCGAATTCCTGCCGGGCATAGACATCGCAGAAGGAATTAATCGATGGCAAAATGATTGTGAACTCTATTTTAGCCATCTTGATGAATTTTGTGAAGAAACTGAAAAAAGCACGGAGCAATTTACCGCGCTGCTAAGCTCTTCAAAGTTAGAGGAAATGAAGTTTGAAGCCCATTCGGTGAGCGGTAAAGCCAGCAACCTTTCTCTCAATGAACTCGCAACCGCTGCCGCTGTGATCGAAAACATCATTAATGATTCAAATTGTCCCAGCGCAACGATGCTAGATAATTACGAAAGTGCCAGAGTGACAGTTTGTAATTCAAATAACAAACTTAGGCTGCAAATGAAAGAAGTAAAATCTACGGATTCGTCGCAGCCTATGAATAACCAACAAACCTATGCTGTAGAGCAAAAAGATTTTTCAACGGCTTTGCAAGAGTTATCTATACTATTAAAACAATCTAATCCTGAATCGAAAGCTCAGTTCAAACTGGTTGAACAACAACTGGGCCAGCATCAGAACATAAGCCGGTATTTGAAAGCGCTTGAAATCGAGCTAAAATCTTATCGGTTTGAAGATGCTCATACTCAATTACGGAAAATTGCGAACAAATTAGACATAAGTCTAGGGAACTAATGATGGCTAGATCTGACAATACCGGCTCCATTTTAATTGTTGATGATGCACCCGCTAATCTTGACCTGCTGACCGAGATATTAATGCCCTACTATCAAATTTATGCTGCAACCCGTGGCGAGTTGGCATTGAAACTGGCCACCTCAGAAACTCCACCTGACCTTATTCTACTTGATGTAATGATGCCCGACATGGACGGATTTGAAGTGATTCGTAGAATTAAAGCTAATCCAATCAGTGAAAAAATACCGGTGATATTTTTAAGCGCCATGACTTCAGCGGACGCTGAAACACGGGGACTTGAATTGGGCGCTGTGGATTATATTTTTAAACCCTTTAACCCACCGGCCATTTTGGCTAAGGTAAATATCCACATAGCGCTCACTACGCAGATGAAGTTTATCAATTCTTTGTTAGAGAAAAGGATCAAACAGCACGCGCGAGACAAAATCGATATTAAAAGTCAACATCAGGAAATAGAATCTTACTTAACTCAATTAGAAGAAGAAAAAAATAGATTTGGCCTGGCGTTAAAGGCCAGTAACACTGAGTTTTGGGATTGGGATCTGGTCGAAGATCAGGTTTATCGCAGCCATGATTTAAATTTAATTGCTCTGCCTAACGACTCGTTGACGTCGATGAAAGATTTTCTGGGTTGTATTCATCCGAATGACGAGTTGATCGTCAAGCAGCAAATTGAGGACCTCGTCGATGGCCGTCGGAGTACTTTTGAGATTAGTTGTCGTTTGAAGAGCCAGCAGGGTATTTGGGTATGGGTTAATGGAATAGCCAAAGTGATTAAGCAATCAACTGAAGGTCAAGCGCAACGTATTTTTGGCACTATCACCGATATCTCAGAGTTAAAAAAGAAAGAGCAGAATCTCCGCATTATGGCACTCTCCCTCGAAAATACTTCAGACGGTATCTGGATAGCCGATGAAAACCTGGTGATCCAAACAGTGAATAAAGGTTATACCAACATTACTGGTCGTAGTCGCGATGAGGCAGTCGGGAAAACCTTACAACTGGCGGAGGTTGACCGTATTGAAGGAGAGGGTTTTTTTGATCAAGTGATGAAAACTTTAGACAAAGAGCGAAAATGGCAAGGCGAACTAGTTGGCAATGGAAAGCATGGCAAATTTTTGCAAGAACTGCATATCGATAAAATTGATGATCAAGAAACAGGCAGTTCTCTGTATGTCGGTGTATTTAACGATATCACTTACCGTAAAAAAGCTGAAGAGGAGCTGAGAAAATTAGCCAATTATGACAGCCTGACCCAGCTACCAAACCGAACATTATTTATGGAAAGATTACGACAGGCGGTCAGCGGTAAACGCAGTAAACATATTATGTTTGCAGTTTTGTTTATCGATCTGGATAACTTTAAGTATGTTAATGATACCTTTGGCCACGATATTGGTGACGAGCTGCTGGTGGAAGTATCCAAACGAATGGTCGAATTAAAGCGGCCAGAGGATGTCGTGGCCAGACTGGGTGGCGACGAATTTACTATGTTGATCGATGATTTACCGGAGTCACACTATGTCGCCAGAATTTGTGAGAGAATTCTGAGAGAAATGAAAGCGCCCTTTTTACTCGGAGAGCATGAATTGATTGTGACCCCAAGCATTGGAATATCACTTTTTCCAGAAGATGGAAACACTATCACTGAATTAATGAAAAATGCCGACCTGGCAATGTATGACGCCAAACGTAGTGGAAAAAATGCCTATGCTTTTTTCACCGATAAAATGAATAAAGATGTTTTTAATCGTCTTACTATGGAGAACGAATTACGCAAATCCATCGACAATAACGAAATAATACTCTATTACCAGCCCAAGGTAAATTTGCTAACGGGAGAGTTGGAAGGTATGGAAGCGTTAGCCCGCTGGTTTCTCAATGATAAAATGATACCACCCGACGTTTTTATTCCTATCGCGGAAGAGTCCGGACTGATCATTCCGCTTGGACAGCAAATTCTTTTTAAAGCTTGCCAACAATACCAACAATGGATCACTGAAGGTTTTTCTATCGGAAAAATGGCGGTTAATCTTTCCAGCTATCAATTTCTAGTTAATAATTTAATCCTCGATATTAAAGACATTTTGCAGCAGACCAAACTTAAAGCTTGTTATTTGGAGCTTGAGATAACGGAAGGCGCGGTAATGCAAGACGTCGATAAAGCCATTAATCAAATGCAAGAAATACAAAACCTCGGCGTATCACTGGCTATCGATGATTTTGGCACGGGTTATTCATCGCTAAACTATCTGAAAAAATTTCCTATCAATACATTAAAAATTGACCGCAGTTTTATCTCAGATATGCTCGATTCAAAAAAGGATTTTGAACTTGTCGCTTCAATTGTCAACTTAGCCCATGTTCTTGGACTGCGAATTGTAGCAGAAGGCGTAGAAACAGTAGAACAAGCGCTCAAAATACAAAGCCTTAAAGCAGAAGAAATGCAAGGTTTTTTGTATAGCAAACCATTACCCCCTGACGAATTTAAAAAACTGATGCTAGAAAAAACCAATCTTTTTGATTTGATAGCAACTAGTACTGCGACACAGGGATTGAACTAGTCAAAATCCCTGTGTCGCAGTACTAGCACAAATAAATAAAATTATTTAAAACCCTATACCGACTTAATGAACCTTAAAATATTCCCTTGGATAGGCCTTACCCCTGATAATCACTTGCTCAATCGAATCATAGGCTTCAACTGTTTCCAAAGGATTTTTGGCGAGTAATAACAAGTTAGCCACTTTGCCTTGTTCGATCGAACCAAAGTCATGCTCAATGCCAAAGGCCTTGGCATTGTTGAGGGTTGCCGCGATCAACAGGTCAGGTAATTGAACCCCCACTCGATACATATGCTGCATTTCAAAATAACTGGAAAGACCCGGTTGCGCCGGAGAGGTCGGTGCGGGCGGCGTATCGCTGGCAAGCACAATCGGGTGTCCTTTTTGGTATAGATAATTCAATACCCGCTCACCATTATTTAAGACCCGACTTTGCTGACGATGAAAATTGTCTAAATTACCGTCACCCCAGTCTTGAACTAGCTCATCGGCAAACCATTGACCTTGTTTGGAGCGATACCACGCCAACGCCTGTTTAGACACCACCTTGATATAGCCGGGTTTATCCAGATGGTTGGCCACACTCACATCGCGAAGATTGCGCATCACCGATAAAGTTGGCTGATAAACGAGTTTCTTTTCAATAATTCTATCGGCAACTGAGCGAACCGCCTGCGGTAAATGGACCCTATCATCAGGAGAATTTAACCAGTTCCACATGCCATGAGCAATCACGTCTACACTTTCATCGACCGCTATTTTCTGCATATCCACGGCATTGGCATGAGCCATAAGCAGTAACCCATGTTTGTCAGCCGCCACCCTGATGCGCTTTATTAACTGACTGTTTAACATTGGCCAGTCACTGTTGATACCAAAACCGTCTTCGATAAATATCTTGACGCATTTTGCCCCATCAGAAGCCATTCTCTCTACCACAGCCTCCGGCGTATAACGCTCTGGATCAAAATCATCAGGCAAATCCTTAGTATCATCAATCTCGGCGCGATAAATAAAATATCGTTTACTTTCTACCGCCTGTTTAACCGTCATATCTGTCATGGTATATCCACCAATAATTTGGGTAGCGCCACAAAAAAACAGATCGGGCTTTGCCGGTGCTTGATTAAACTGTTGCACTGAAAAATTGGTTTTATGCGGGTCCAGAAGCTGGGTAATACCATAATACAAATAACTTCTTGGTTCCTGTTTGATATAAGCCTGTTGCATTGGCAGTAAACTTGGGTCGCTCCACAACATACCGGGCATATAACCGGTGTGTACATGGGAATCCATCAATCCAGGAATCAGGAAACGCCCCTTGGCATCAATCGTTTTAGTGTTTTTGCGCGCTTCTATTTTAGTTGCAGAAATCTTACTGATTCGTCCGTCGGTAATTTCCACCCATTGATGGAAGCGGGTTTCGATTTTATGGCTGTTGGTGGGATTCATCAGGGTGACGTTTTCGATAATGAGTTGCTGCGCATTAACTGCTGTAAACATCCCGAAAAATAACAAAACGACGCATATGACTATATAAAATGGTTTCACAGAGTTCTCCTGATAATAATATTAAACCGAGATTAATCGGTACAAAACACATCTTGGCCAATTCCACCAAAAATAACTTAATCACTCTCTAAAAAAAACCTGATATTTTTCTTAATCCAATTAATTCAGTAAGTTATCCTCATTTTTGCAAAGAAATTAACCCACCTTTGAGTCTTTTTTGGTATCATTCCAGTTCATTTTGAATCGACAATATTAATAAACGGACAACCGAGTGCCAGCAGAAACGGTCAACCTACAATCCCTGCACAGGATAGATTTTGAAATTGCCTTTCAGGTGGGTGACTGGTCGGTTGATCCTGGCTTAAATAAAATTTGGAGACAAGATAGCGATCCGCTCATCGATCGACCTGCCACGGAAAGAACAGTGACCCCTAAAGTCATGGCGACCTGCGTTCTGCTAGCAAAACTATCGCCATCCACTGTTAGCCAACAACAAATTGCGGATAATATCTGGCCGGGCCAAGCCATTTCCGATAGCTCGATCTATCAGGTGATTGCTCAATTGAGAAAGGCATTTGATGATAATGATTCCCCCAAGCGATTTATTGAGCGTATTTCCGGTAAAGGATACCGGTTGATTGCGCCGCTCTCGCAACAAACTAGCGTTGCAACACAAAATTCAACAGCACAGCCAAAGCGGAAACAGCGACTTATAGCCGGAGGTCTAGCGGCGATACTTGCCGTCATAGTAATTTTTTTATCCAACCAGTATGAGCCAGCAATAGAATCTTCTGCCTCGCTATTCAATCAATTACAATCGGTCGCGATCACCCGCGCCAAAAATCATACCGAGCCTAAAATACATCAGCTGGATATTTTTAATGATTTATTGATGTCTGAACTGATAAAAATTAAGTCGCTTCGGATCGTGCATTTACGTGATGATTCCCAGCCACCGGCAACAGACGCCGTTTTATCCAGCACCATTCAAAAACAAGGCGAGCAATTACAAATTAGCGTGCAACTCATCGCCACCAATTCGCAGCAAGTATTGTGGGCTGAACTATTTTACGGTGAAATATCCGAACTATTTTCGATCCAGCAGAAAATCAATCAAAAACTAGCAGAATTATTTCAGCCCGGCGCGAAGGTTGAAGAACACAAAATAGCCGTTGAAGTGAGCGATGATACTTATCTACAATATGTTTTGGCGCTGCACCTTTGGGATAAACGCACGCCGGATTCATTGCTTAAGGCCAAACAAATTTACATCCGTATTTTACAAAAAGAACCGCGTTATATCAAAGCGCTGGTGGGTCTGTGTAATAGTTATCTCGCTTTGCATGTCTACTCAAACTGGAGTAACCAAAAAGCCATTGCCGAGTGTCAACCGCTACTCGATAAAGCCTATCGTTATTCCCCAGATAACGGCGAGGTGCTTGCCACTAAAGCGCTTCTACTGGCTCACAATAAGGATAACCATCGAGCAAAAAAGGCCTTTGAGCTAGCCATTAAACATGCGCCTAACTATGCTTTTGCCTATCAATGGTATGGCACTTTTTTGCGTAATACCGGTGAATATACTAAGGCGCTTAACATTCACCTACAAGCCTTTGCTCTGGCTCCTTTATCGCCTAGCATTATCCGAAGTCTTGCCTACTCACATTTAAATTTGAGGCAAATGGATAAAGCCAAAAGACTCTATCAACGAGCATTAACCATCGAACCGGTTTATTCGCACCGCGCCTTAGAAGAGTTAGATTTTTTGCCATTGAACGTTGAACGGGCGAATCATTTTCTTGACTGGGTAAAAAATGAGACCCAGAACCCAACCATGCAACCGGTTTACCAATTGACCCATGTTTTAGTTTTGCTATCAGTCAATAGAATCGAAAAGGCCGAAAAAGTATTAATCAATCTGGATCAAGAGAGGCTCAATCCGGCATTTCACCTCTATGTTCAAGCCGCACTCGCCGCCGCAAAAGGTGATACCGATTTGGCCGTTAAAAAGCTCCGTCAAAGACTGGATATCGCCCCGGAAATAACCCGATATGCGATGCCTTATATCGCAGCGCTCTATGCCAGCAAACAAAATCGAAAGGCCTTACAGGCCTTTCAAAAATACTTCCCTGAAATAAATCAGGCGACAGCGATCAATATTGAAAACTATCACATGTTTATATTTTTAATCGATCTTCTTGCAGCGAACAATAAGCAACAAGCGATTATCGCCGACAGACTATCTGCCTTTTTTGATTCAAACTCAATAGCAGAAAGCGAGCTAAGTAAGATCTTTTGGCAAATACAGAGCGGCCAAAAACTAGCCGCAAAAAAAGCAGTCGAAAAACTTCTGAACGATGGCTGGCTGCCGGATTACAATGATAATATCTTTGCAGAAAAAGAGTTGCAAGAAATTTATATTGCAGCCGGTGGTTTAGCTTCCGATTGGGCGACTCTGATAATCGACAATCAGACTCTTTAGTCTGGAAAAATCAGTTTTGGCCTTTCATGCCGTGCGTTAAAGGCAGGACCTGCCCCCCCTACATCTCACCAGAGTGTGATCCAGTCAACATTTCATTAAATCATTTCGTCTTTTATTCTCCTGCTTTATTTCTTACAACATTTTCTAATCCAAAGCGAAATTACTCGTTTTTTTTTCAATCTTCCCGTTTATTGAACACAGGTCTCATAAAATTTGCCAATTGATTCACATTGTCACAAAGAGACAGCTCAAGAATATTGATATAAACCGATACCCCTTTTTGCAGTATGGTGCGCATCGCATCATTTTCAAAAAGTTTATTATAAGGTTCAGTTTATGTTTACAAATATTTTTCCAGCTAGTATTTCAAGAAAAATATCAGCAGTCTTTTTATTTACATCTTTAGTTAGTATTAATGCATTTACAGCCCACTCGGCAATAGCTGCAACTAATATTCCTCCCAGTATTTCAGCAGGTCCAGACCGTTCTATAAAAGAACAGACCAGGGCTTACCTTAACGCCGAGTCCTATGATCAGGATGGTCAAGTGATAGGCCACAGATGGCAGCAAACCAAAGGTCCAAAAGTCAAATTAACCAATGCAAAAACCGCTTATGCAAATTTTACTGCACCTAGCTTGCGTGCTGGTCAATCTCCAGTTTTATTAATTTTTAAAGCAAGTGCTAAAGACGATGATCGAGCAGTCGCAAGCGACTATGTTAAAATCACGGTTTTTCCAAGTGAGTCAGTTCCGAATACTTTACCGACAGTTGACGCCGGCTCGGATCAAACAACATCGACTCAATCCTATGTAGCGCTAAAGGCATCCGCGAGCGATACTGATGGCAAGATTAGTAGCTATCGATGGTCACAAACTTCGGGCGCACCCGTTGGATTGGTTGACGCCGATCAAGCAGCTGCTAACTTTACCAGTCCAAGCGACGAATCTACTGAAGCATTAACTTTTACCATTACAGTAACCGATGATCAAGGAGCGCAGGCAAGTGACTCTGTTGTGGTTAATATTGAGACTACAAACCAGGATCCTTCAGTTAGTGCAAACGGCGACCAAACAGTTTATGAGCAAACCCAGGTTAATCTCTCGGCAACTGCAAGTGATGTAGATGGTCAAATAAGCAGCTACACATGGCAAAAAACCGCGGTAACCCAGTTACTCTTAGCGCTCCCTTGACTGCCAATGCAAGTTTTACCACCCCCGACATGGCAGACTCAGCCCCCAATCAAGTATTGACCTTTGATATAACCGTTACTGATGATCTAGGAGCGATCGCGACAGATTCCATCACAATTAACGTGCTACCATCAGTCGATAACACTGCAAGCCAGGACTGCACCATGTCAATTAATCCAGGCGATTCCTTTAACAGTGCTTTTTCACAGCTGTCAGCTGGTGATACCTTGTGTTTGAACGATGGTCTGTATACTCAGGCGATGGATATTCCAAGTGATATCAATGTTAGAGCTGTTAATGATGGCATGGCAGAAATCGATGGCCAAAGTCAACTTGGCGAAGAGTGGACCGGTGCACTAGTTCAAATGAAAGGCAACAACTCAAGTGTCAGAGGATTAAGAGTACACCATGCCAGTCAAAATGCAGATACCTGCATGATGGCAGGTACCAACCAAACCATGCGTCTAATGTCCTGCTCTCACGCTGGTGAACACAAACACAAAACACCTCTTAAGATGTCAGGCTCAGGCCACCTGGTAGAAGACAGTTGGTTTTTCGGTAAAGGGCGTTATGTTGTTCAATGTTTCACAGGAAGAAATATTACCATACGCCGGAATGTGGCTCGCTGGGATGTTACTACCTTAGATACTGAAAGCGAACCCAATGCCGCCTTCGTCATCTATAACTGCTCAGATATTACCATTGAAAACAATATCAGTCTTGACTACGCCTATTCTTTACAGGATATGCGCTATGGTGGTGATTTTTATTCACCTCAAAACTGCAATGTCTGGCCTGAAGGTAATAACGACAACCATTATCTAGGAAATTATGCGGTCAATCACGCCGCGGGCAATTCCAACCGGAAAGGCATCCGTCTGGAAGCAGACTGTACATCGAAAGACAATGTGATCAAAGATTTTTATGTACGAGGTTCTGATTATGGTATCGCTGTGGGTTCGAAAGAGACGGGGTTGACTCTTGAAAACTGTACTCTGTTGGATATCGCGATTAGTAGTGCGGATTGTGGCGGACGCGCCACTTTAGGGGCTAAATACGTTGACAGAGTCAAGATTTCTGAAGATCTGTTTCCTTGGCCAAATGAAGCAATGATAAAACAAGATATGTGTGCAAGTGGCGAACGTCAAAGCGAATGGTGCTCTTCCAACAAATCTCTGAGTGATTATGTGTTAAATCAATAGTCAGCCACTCGCATAATAAAAATATCTTAAGATCAATGCTGTACACATAATGTGTGCGGCATTTTTTATTTCTGACAAGCTGAAAAATAAACCGCGGCAATCGCTTTATTTTCATCTTTATTTTTAAATTAAGTCGATAATGGCTAAATTTTCTGTCGTTGTTTGTTGGCGATTGCTGCTAAATCTTTCTGTTTGTCCTTCAGCAATTTACTTATTGACCAGCTAACTGGCAATTAAAGACCAGGCCCAATACAGCGCTAGCAATCAATTGAAGGATTTTATGGCGGATGGTTCTGTAATCGTTTGAGCCTATTAGGCAGAATTTTTCAGCTGAGTGACTTATTTGACACTCAGATAAAGAACCCCTCATAATTGTCGATAGTGAATCTGATATTATCTGTTAAACTATTAGAGTTTGCTGATTCATCGCTGACACAACTAAAATAATGACAATCTAAGAGTGTGGTTTGGTTATTCCAAATGAGTAGCGAGCAATAACGAATGGTGTATAGTACATCCTAAGGAGCGGGGTCAGCAAAGCTCGGCAGGGCCGAGCAAAATTGTATTCGTATAAACGTATCTACTATAATAATAGCGTTGTACTGTTTAATGATTCTGATTAGTTTAATAACATTGCTAATAAAAATGGGACGCAAGGTTTCCAACAGGACATCTTATGCCATTTTAGTCATTCTCACGGCCTCCAATCTTGTTCAGGCAGCACCAATCATCATCTCAGAAGATAATAAGGTACAGATTAATCTTCACCAACAGCTGATGATGTTTGAAGATTTATCCGGACAACAGTCGATTGAAACCGTGATGAAACAACAATTTCATCGGGTTCCCTCATCCGATGAAAGAATTCTTTCCTTTGGTTATAGCCAATCAGTCTACTGGTTGAAATTTGAGTTGCATAATCAAACCCCCAATCATAACTGGTTATTAGAAGTCGGTTATCCGTTACTCGATACGGTGGAATTCTATGAATTTGAACAGCAAAAATTAGTCCAACAATACTTAAGTGGCGATCACAAAATCTATTTTGAACGACCGATTAAGCACCGAAATTTTTTATTTCCGCTGATGATATTCGAAAATCAATCTCGCACCATTTATCTCAAGGTCGCGTCTACCAGCGCGGTTCGTATACCACTTTCATTGTGGAATAATCAAAATTTCTATGAATCTGATCAAGCCCGATTAAGTTGGCAGGGAATTTATTTCGGTATACTGATTGTCATGATGTTATATAACCTGTTCATTTTTGTCTCGATCAGAGAACAAGCTTACTTACATTATGTTTTTTATGTTTGCTCTTATATATTGGTACAAGCTTCGCTCAACGGCTTGAGCTATCAATATCTGTGGCCTACCTGGAACGAATTTAATGATAAAGCGATCATCTTTGGGGTGGCATCGGTTATTTTATTTGGCAGCAGTTTTACCATTAATTTCCTGAATTTAAAGCAAAATACTCGAGTGGGTTTCTGGCTTATCAGCACTATAGCAACATTAGGTGGAATCACCTTTATTTTGGCCTGGTTGTTACCTTATTCAGCAACCATCGGGCTGGTTTTATTTCTCACAATTATAGGCTCGATTTCAATAACCGCTGTGGGTTTTTACCTATGGCTGCAAAAAGGTTTACTGATTGCTCGATATTTCACTTTGGCTTGGTCGAGTTTTCTATTAGGTTCAACAGTGATTGTATTGAATAGACTGCATTTTCTGCCAGACAACGCTCTCACCGATAATGCGGCGCAAATTGGCTCAAGCCTTGAAGTCATTCTACTGTCATTTGCCTTAGCCGACAAATTTAGCCAAATGCGGCGAGAAAAAAATCGAGTGCGAAAACAAGCAAAACAATCCATTTCAACGGTTAGTTCTCTTTTGTCCGATGCGATGCAGCGACTGGAGCATGCCAATCATATTAAAGAAGCTTTCTTATCGACAGTTAGCCACGAACTACGCACTCCAATGAATGGTATTATCGGCGCACTTCAACTAGTTGATGAAACTAATCTTAATGAAGAAAATAAAGAATGTCTTAAAATTGCCGATCAATCTTCTGTAAAAATGTTGAGTCTTATAGAAAGTATGTTGCAATTTGTTGATATTCAATCCGCTCTTTCGAAGCTAGACAATGAAGTCATTAATTGGCATCAAATGAAATCTGAATTGCTGGAATTCATAAAAGGCCGAAATATTACTAAAGATATTATCTTTGAAGTATCAATGGATTTTCCTTCCAAACAACTGATGCTGAAAAGCGATCATAAAAAAATATTTAGCGTGCTACAAATATTGATAGACAATGCGATAAAGTATACTCATTCAGGCACTATCTCAGTTAGCTTAACCCAACAACACCAATCAGAAAACAAACCATCAGCAGTATTGCTCGCAGTTTCCGATACAGGGATCGGTATCGCTCCCAATCATCTTAAAGAAATTTTTGATGCTTTTCATCAGTTAGACAACTCAAGGACCCGTCAGTATGACGGCCTTGGACTTGGTTTATCGGTTGCGAAATCTTTAGCTGACCTGCTTCAAGCCACTATTGAAGTAAAATCAACCCTATCTTCTGGCAGTTGCTTTAAATTGATTATTCCAACCTGAACCAATTGCTATACCCGTGCTACCTCAAAATGTAGATTCCAGCAAGGCTATAAGCCACCATATTTGAGGCATGGAATTTTAGGG
>CAZOBX010000027.1:23545-34923 GCA_964578045.1 uncultured Kangiella sp.
GTCTTGCCCTTCGGGTGCTCAGCTAAAAAACCTGCACCGCGTTACAACTCTTGGTAAGGACTAGCCATTGCCTTCAAGTTGTGCCTTGTTCAGCCATTTTAGCTGAACACTGGAACCTACATTTTGAGGCAGCACGGGTATATAACATCAATCGTTAAGAAAAAATACAGGGTCTGCCATTGAAATTAGCCAACCCCAATCCTGTCGGAATTTTTCATCATGTCGTAGAATATAAAAATTTATCTTACATTGATCACCTTTGCAAAATAACACGGGACTAGATAATCTCGATCATCACCACACCTATAGCTATTTGCCCACTTGAGTCTTCTATGGTGTAAAAAAAGTGATCAAGTTCGCCCTGGGGATCCGCGGACATCTGAATAAAAAGCTCGTTAGCGTTTTGTTGGATGGTTGCATCAAGCATGGAATTATTATCGTGAGTTTGAATGGTAAGACTATGTCCGTTAGCGTCGTGATCATTGGCCAGTACATCGATGGTCACAGCACCTCCAGCGCTTAGCTGAACAAAATCAAGCGCCGCGTAAGGGGGGAAGTTAACAGCAAAGTTACCAATATTTTGCATCGCATCTGCCAGATTATCCCGTGTGTCAAGAAAGCTTTCTACTGTTTGGCCTGCAAATCTAGAATACAGATTCCAACTCATGATGGTATCGCCTTCCGGGCTAGGGTTTATCTGTTTGTAATAATCACCTCTCGCGGTAAAGTTATGGGCATTTTCATGGCGTAAATTTTCGTCAAAAGTACCATCGTCGCGAGCAAATACTGCGTTAACACCTTCATCAGTGTTAAAAGCCTTAAGAATATAAGCCGTACCACAACAAATATCTGTGCCAACGGCTGTCGCAATATCACGGTCAGCGTCGGATTGATTAGTCGCCCACTCTTCTCTAACTAGACCGAGTAATTCACCGGTATTCTCCACATTAAGGTATGGGTCATGAGCGGACGATGTGCGAATAATAACTCGCGCCAATCTGGCTTCAACTAAGGTATCACGTATATAGATCCCGTTAAGTTTGAGTAAACTATATTCAATCATCTCAAGCGCTTTATCGGTATTCTCCTGGTATTTATTGAGGTAAAGTTTATAAGTAATATCAACCGCTTGGTCGAATTGGTAAACTAAACCGATATCATTGTGCCCAGTATTGACGGTTTCCGATTGCAGTTCAAAATATTGTTGCTGCGTTCCCAAAACCTCTGCCACTTCATTTTCCACAATATTCCATGTTAGCCCGCGAGCGAAATAAACCGCACCTTTAAAACTACCGTCAGCGAGATTCATGCCTACAGCAACCGCGTCAGGGTATTCGGATACACCGCCGATGTACGTATGGGTGATTGAGGACGGCGAGTAACTCTCAAACTCTCCGTCCTCATTTTGCTCTAGCACTTCAAAGTTGTTTCCCCTGACATTATAGGGAGTCAGATTTAGCGTGATAGATTCGCTACCATTGGTGACATGTTTGATTAAATTTGACGAAGGATACACAGTGACCAAAACCGTTTGTTGTAGCGAATCATCGCCGTCGCTCGCCGTTATGGTGTAAGTTGTGGTGACCGTTGGTGATATGAGCAGGCTGTCTACTGATTCAACTTCGCCGATATCCGGTGAAATGGTAATATTGCTGGCATTTTCCACCCTCCAACTTAGCGATGTTGACCCACCCTCTTCTATTTCATTTTCAGTGACCGTAAATTCGATAATTTGAATAGACGATTGCGAGCCTGTAACAGTTACCGACACGCTTCGCTCGAGCGATGTTATACCATTGCTTGCGGTTAAAATATAAGTTGTAGAAACTGTCGGTGATACAAGGGTATTACCTATGGCGTCAACTGCGCCGATATCCGGTGAAATGGTAATATTGCTGGCGTTTTCCACCCTCCAACTTAGTGATGTTGACCCACCCTCTTCTATTTCGTTTTCGGAGACGCTAAATTCGACCACACTAATAGTTGGTGAAGTAACCACAGTAACCAATACGCTCTGCTCAAGAGTTTCCTGGCCGTTGCTAGCGACTAGGGTAAAAGTAGTAGTCACTGTTGGGGAAATGGCCAAGTTACCAGTGGCATCTACCGCACCAATTGCTGGTGATATAGTGACGCTAGTCGCATTGTCAACGCTCCAATTTAGAGTGACCGATCCCCCTTCATCTATCGTTTCATCAGTTGCACTAAAATTGTTTATTTTGAGTAGCTCTACGTCGCTGTCGGCACCGCTCGCTGCCCCATCATTGTCGCCGCCGCCACAAGCGGCAATGGTAAAAATAATCATCAAGCCGGTGATTAGCTGTAACCAGCCAAACTGACTGATATTTCTATTCACTGGATTATGGCGACTACGCAAAAGAGCCGTTTTTAAAATACTTTTTATCATCACATATCTCAATTTGGGTGAATGCGCTTCGTTGTACACAATAAATCCTGTAAAACAAAGCGGCGTTGTTACTGTTGGGATCGCACTATTTGGATCCAGTTGTAAATAGTTTGTGCGTCAGCCGCATCCATGGTTGCACCAAAAGGCATGGTGTCCCCACATGTTCCTGTTCTTTCCGGGTTAACTTTCGAATACAGAATATTTAGACGTGAACCAAATCCAGAGCATCCTACTTGATCTTTGCTAGCGCCGGTTCCCCGATTTTGAATACCCTCTGCGTCATCTAGAAGTTCTTGTCTGATTTCGGCAGGCGTACCTGAAAGATCGAGACCCGCTAAAGGTCCAACGTCGACCGCCTCACTGAGAACTCTGGTACTACCATTCCATTCCGGAACGCCAACCGTCGAGTGACAAGCAGTACAGCCGTATTCGTTTACCAAATCTTTGATGTCCTGGTCAGTCGGATCGGCAATAGTCTGTTTATTAAATCCCGCGCCGTCACCATTGGGCCCTAAGTTTCTTATCCAACGGTGGATAATAGCGGCACCACCGGCAAAGGTATGGTCGGTAACGTCAAAATCACCGTGTCGGTTGCTGGTCGCCTTCATAGAGCCGGCATAACCACGAGTTAAACGAGGCATTGACCTGCCACAAGGTTGTCTTAAAACAACTTTCATATAAAGTAGCGATTGCCCTGGATAACCCGGTTCTACCCGATTGATTGTTCCTCCAGTCACAGGATTTAGCTGGCTAGTACAATCCGCTTGTGGCGAGGTTGACGCAGGCTCACCCTCGTAATAGCCGCCTAAGTCCGGGCCCAGCAATGCCTCTTTCCAACCGGTTTTCAGGTTCATATCTGCTGCTTGTTGCCCGTCGCCGTGGCATTGGTGACAACCATGCGAAATGAGTACATGCTCCAAGTCCTCATCGCCAATCACATCTGGGTCAGTGGGTGGTTCGGATACCGGTGGTACTTCGGCGGTAGCACATTCATCTGCATTTTTATCGCAACGATCGTATTCGGCCATAAAAGCACCGTGCGCCAAGTTCGCACCCACACTGGGCAGGTGCTCGGAAGATACAATTTGTAGATCTTCTGCCCAAATTCGGTCGATCCCTCCACCAGTACCTTGGCCGTCAAAGTAGTCGGATTGAAATGTTCGCCAAGCGTCTATCAAACCAGCTTTGTATAACCTGGTTGTCACCGCTGTCGCTGGAGAACCGTCGTTACAATCACACATAAGAATGGTCTTGTGCTCAGCAAGATCGGATTTGTTTTGCGCCACAAGCTCGTCTAAAAATCGAGCGGCCTGGTACTCGTGGATACAAGCTGCGAAAGGCTCGGTCATGGGCGCCACAAAATGTGAGGTATAAACCACATAACGCTCTTTTTCGGGAGAGTCATTATCTTCTAGATAGACCCAACTAAACCATCGGCTGTCTGGGTTTATCGCGACATCAGCCACTTTTCCAAAATCTGACAAAGCGTGGAAAGTCCCCTTTTCTATGGTGTTAGTGGTGGACGCACAATAATGCACCGCAGCGGCTGTACCTTCTGGGGTTGGTTTACTAGTTTCAGTTAATCCGCCACCGGGAATTCCGTTTGAATCGAGTACCGTGAAACGATTAGTATTGATCAACAGTGGATTCGAGTTAGTTAAATTGGGCGACGGAAAAAAGGTGTAGTCTCCGTTCGGGTTGTAAACGGTTCCTTCGAATTCTTCACCGGGTGTGTAAGCGGTAATAAAGCTATCTTGGAAGGAATCCTTACTACTTACTTCCTGGAAACCGACGATATCGGGTTTATTTGAATCAATAACGTCAAATAGGGCTCCCGCGCTAGTTCCACCGGCGTTATAAGTCATCACTTTGAACGAGTTGTTGGTGTCTCCGCTACCGGTAAAAAAATCTTCTGGTTCGAGTATTTCTTCTTCGGGATCTTCTTCTTCGGCTGGGGCGCAATTTCCATCGCAGACGACAAACCGCCCCATCATTCCGCCATCTTCGTGTTCTAAGTTATGACAGTGGTACATATAAGCGATGTCTTCATCTGCAAAGTCTTCAAATTTCATCAGTACACGGGTGGTCTGATTGCCTTTCACCAATACGGTATCTTTCAATCCTTGTTCGCCATCGTCTGGCTGATGATCAACTGGACCGTCGGGGTCGTAGTCACCGGGCTTACCATCAAACCGTCCTAACACTTCAAACTGCACGTCGTGAACGTGAAAGGGGTGAGTATTACCCTCCAGGGTGTATATATCCCAAATTTCGGTATCATCTAATTGTACATACTCGTTGACTACCGACATATCCATTCTGACGCCGTTTATTCGCATAAAACCAAGCTCAAAAGTTCGGGTATAGGCGGCGTCCGCTTGGGATAAGCGTTCAATTGTGACTAAACTTGAAGGTATACTGGTGACCGGACTAGCGGTGGCTTGTGCAATATTAATATTCATCAGCAAAAAATCACTGTTATCGAGTGTATCTTCAGCGAAACTAAATATTTCATTATCCGGTAGTTCGCTGGAAAAACTGATTAACTGGAGACTGTCTCCGACGTTATCACCAGCAAAATTCACCACAATTTCGATCCGTTCGCCCGGGGATATTCTTTGCCTTATTAATGGTAACGCTGTTTCCAATAAACCACCGTCCGAGCCTATCTGATAAAAACTACGATCATCACTGAACCCGATGTTATACATTCGTGAATTACTAGCGTTGAGGATACGAAACCTGACCATCTGTTTAGGTGCGTCGAATGTTGGAGTGATGGCGCCATTAACCAACATGGCTTCTCCTCTCACCCCCATGCGCATGCCCATGCCGGCATCCACATCGTAAAAAATACTTCCGTCTTTAAATTTTCGGTCTTGAATGATGAGTGGGATATCGTCTACGCCATAGCTATCCGGCAAATCAAGCGCGTTACTTTCAGCGTCTTTGATAATAATAAGCCCCGCCAAACCTTCATAAACATGCCTTCCTGTTTTTCCCATCAAGTGAGGGTGGTACCACATTGTTGAAGCTTTATTCATTATTTTAAAATTGGGTTCCCAGGTATCGCCATCGTTAATTTTTTGTGCCGGACCACCGTCCATTACCGCGGGGATGTGCATGCCATGCCAATGGGTCGTTGATGTTTCTCCGATATTATTGGTGACGTGCATTTGAACGTCTTCACCGGCATTAAATATTAATGTTGGTCCCAACAGATCGCCGTTGTAACCCCGTGTTTCAGATACCAGCCCGGGATAGAATTCGTTAGTGCCGTTTTGCATGGTTAAGTTGTAATGAAAAACGCCACCTATATCTTCTCCAACGAGCTGCTCAGGGATAGGCAATACCGATGCAACCGCTACAGCAACTATAACGCTAGCTTCAACTTGATCTGTTTCGTCACTAGCCGTCAAGGTATAGGTGGTGGTTGCTGTAGGAGAAACGGTGATACTGCCAGAAGCAGATACTGGTCCCACACCGCCTGAAAGTTCTACGCTAGTCGAGTTGACGACGTTCCAGCTAAGTTCCACCGAACCACCTGGCGGAATACTACCGCTTGATACTGAAAAGTGAGTGATCAATAACTCATTTCCGATGGGTGTAACATTGACGACTACACTCGCCTCAACCTGCCCCAGTCCATTACTCGCAATTAACCTATAGGTTGTTGTTTGGGTGGGCGTAATCATCACGCTTGACATCGCATCAACGTTACCTATGTCAGGACTAATGGTTATGGTAAAGGCATTGTCAACCATCCAGGAAAGTGTGGTGGATTCACCTTCGAAAATATCGCTCTGCGAAACTGTGAAACTAGAAATAGATGGTGCACCATCGGTTGCTGGGGTAACAACCACCGTGACACTCGAATCAACCGAGCCTTGTGCGTTGCTAGCAGAGAGTGTATAGGTTGTTGTTATCGTCGGTGTAATAGTAATGCTCGAATCAGCACCAACATCGCCAATATCCGGACTTATTGTTATGCTGGTTGCATTATCCACACTCCAGGCAAGCAAGGTCGATGCACCGGCGTTTATACTGTTATCAGTCACGGTAAAACTGCCAATACTAGGTTGTGGTTCGCCGCCGTCAACATCTACGCTGCCGCCACCACTGCCCCCACATGCACTAATCGCAGCGCTTAGCAACAGTAGCAAAACTAATCTCCATCGACGCAACCCGCCACAGTCTGTTTTGCAAGATTTGCTAAAATCAAACTTAGCCAACCCAATCGTAAAATATTTCATAGTCGTTTTTCCCACCGAAAAGCAAGGGGACTTTGTCGAGCTCAATTAAATAGATAAGTAAGGTCAAATAAGTCGGATTAATGGATAAGAGTTCTGATCCTTTGATTTCTTCAGTATCAGATTTTACGATAGTCATCATTCAGTCAGTTATCGACAGTCGGACATGTGTCTGTCGTAGACCGGACATTAGGGTTGGTTTAGGGATTGGGGGAGTGATTTTGTGATTCATGTCACAAAAAAAGGGGAATCGTTTTGGGCTGAATTTCACTTAACCTGAACTCGGGACAAGAAAAGCCAGTACACTCATATTATTTTCAGCATAATACATATAATAATAATAGGTTAGGTAAAACCTAATGCTGGAATTTGGACCAGTACGGCTAATTTAGTGGCTATCAAGGCGAGCTTGCGCGGTAATAGCAAGCTATTGGAAGAAAGCTTAACGCGGAGAGCCGCTAAATTAGTTGTGCTGGATGGTTATTCTTATCCCGAGTTCAGGTTACCTAGATTGGGTAATTTTGTGAAATCGTCTTTCGAATGCCGGTCAAATGCTTGTTGAGACGCGGACATTAACCGGGTTGTAACAGAAGAGAAGTGATGTTTTGTGATATGAGTCACACCCGAGAAGGTATCAATACAAGAAAAATGTCATTCCGGATCTGATGGTAAAATTCGCATTAATCTGGAGAATAAATCAATACAATCATTCATCATGAGTTTTATTCTTTAAGCCATGCATGAATTCAGTCGGCGCAACACCGTATTTCAATTTAAAGCTTTGGCTGAAACTTGAATGAGATGAATAACCCACTAATAAAGAAACATTACCGACAGACTTACCTTGCTCTAAAAGCTTAGCGGCCTTTTCTAATCGGTAGTGACGAAGAAAATCATTTGGAGAAACAGCGAGTAACGCTTTCACTTTACGTCTTAACTGGCGTCCAGATATAAAAAGCGCTTGGGCAAGATTTTCAACGTTAAAATCTGAGTTGTGAAAATTATCAAGTAGAATTTTTTCTAGTTTGAGGATGAAATCGTGTTCGGTGGTAAATTGTGCTACTTCCGCCTCATCAAATTCGCTTCTATTTCTATCTTCTGGGGCAGGCGATAGAGACTCTTTGTGTTTAATATTTTCTAAATGCCGTGTAAATCGCCGACGTAAATTATCTTGCAAAGAGAGCAAATTAACCACCCTTAACAATAATTCTTCAGCATCGAAAGGTTTGATTAAGAAATCATTGGCTTGTTGATTTAATCCCGCCATAAGACTCTTCTTATCATTTCTGGCGGTCAATAAAATTATCGGAATGTGGCTGGTGGTTTCCTGTTCTTTTAGTTGGCGAGTCATCTCGATCCCATCTACCTTAGGCATCATTAGATCACTAATAATGAGATCGGGGATTTGCTTAGTCGCAATAGAAATCCCTTGCAAGCCATTTATCGCGGTAAAGATTCGATAATTAGAGCCGATGCAATCGACCAGATATTGCCTCATATCAGGGTCATCTTCCACGATCAACAGGCTTGTTCGGTCGTCGCTCTGTTCAGTAGGAGTTTTTGATGCGCTCCGATGACTGACTTTCTCCCGTTTGTTAATCAATGTTTCGATGCTATTGTATCCACTTGACCGTCTTTCGACTTTAGCACTCTTTTTGTCGGCCATAGGAATTATGCTTTGATACTGTGGCTCTATTTTAGTCGCGAGCTGTCCCGATAAATTTTTTTGTTCGATGCTAATTAGCTCGTTATTAACGCTCTGATGTAAACCCTTTTTTTGCTTTTTATTAGTCTCAGAGCCCAGTTCATCTATGATTGGTAAATAGACTCTGAATGTCGAACCCGAACCAACAAGACTTTCAACTTCGAGGTGACCTCGGTGATTTTCAACAATCTCTTTGACCAACGCTAAGCCAATACCCGAACCGGTTACCTGTTCACTCTTTTCATTTATCACCCGTACAAATCGTTCAAAAATTAACTCCCGATCATCAGGCGATATGCCGATCCCTGAGTCTATTACTTCAATGACTAATTCATTTATCGAGTTTCTATAAGATCTTATCGTGATACAACCGCCAATAGGTGTGTATTTAATCGCATTAGATAATAGATTTAGGACGATATTGTCCAATGCGTCTTTAGTAAATCTGAAGCTAATCTTCTCAAGCTGGTTAACCACGATTTCGAGCTGTTTAGTCGCTGCTATTTCGCTAAATGCATGGACAATTTCACGGATTGGTTCAGCAAAAGATTGAATCCTATTATTGCCAACAGATTTAATTCTAAAGGTTTCCGTATTAAGAAGCTGGTCGACCATGCGCAATAAACGATAACCATTGCGTTCTACCACTTTTAATCGGTTAATTATTTCCTGTCTTCTTTCTGTACGCAACATTTGGCCCACGGGTCCCAAAATCAAGGTTAAGGGAGTTCTAAACTCGTGTGAAACGTTGGCAAAGTCTTTATCCCTCAGTAATAATAGTTGTTCGATTTTTTGTTTTTGAACCGATAACTGTAAAGTTCGCTCAGCAACGGATCTCTGCAAATCTTTTGAGCGTCTTATCAACGAGTTGGTTCGAAAAGCAATCACCCAATACAGAGCCAATAGGCTTAACAAAGCGTAACTCAAATAGGCTAGATTTGATCCCCACCAAGGCGGACTGACATTTATTTTTATCGATGTTCCTTTGTCATTCCATAGTCCGTCATTGTTGGAAGCCTTTACCCGAAAAATATAGCTGCCGCTATTAAGGTTGGTGTACGTGGCTGATCGCTTTTTACTGCTAGTGGTAATCCAATCTTTGTCGTACCCCTCCATTTTATAAGCGTACTGATTTTTATTTGAATTTTGATAATTAAGCGCTGAAAACTCAAATGAAAACATAGAGTCTGTGTAGTCTAAATCAATGGATTTGGTGTGAATAATGCTGTTTGTCAATATCGGCACTGGTCTATCACCGGCCAAATCAGCCGGCGGCTTAGTTAGTTGACGAGTCTGCACCGATTGATTAAATAATAAAAAATCGGTAATGACAACCGGTGGGATAAGGGAATTGTCTTTAATGTCGTCGGGGAAAAAACGATTGAACCCGTTGATACCTCCAAAAAAGAATTCTCCATCTTTACTGCGAAAAGCTACCCCGGAATTAAATTCATTGCTTTGTAAGCCATCGTTTAAATCGTAATTTTTAAATGTCTGTTGTTTTGGATTGAATCTAGAAAGTCCTTTATTGGTACTAAGCCATAGGTTGCCCGAGATATCTTCGAGGATCCCCAGAACGGTATCATTGGCCAATCCATCTTTTTCGGAAAAGTGGACGAATGTATCGCTATCGGTCTGATATTTATTCAACCCCCCAGCTGTTCCTATCCATAAAATACCCTTGCTGTCCTGATAAATGCACAAGACCACATTATTACTCAAGCTAGTATCATCGGTTGCCTGGTGCAGGTAGCGTTTAAACTTTTTTGAGGTCGGGTCATATTGATTTAATCCACCATAGGTTCCTAGCCACAGAAAACCTGCGCGATCTTCGTACAGAGCGATAATACTGTCGTTGCTAATGCTTTCAGGATCTGAATCTTGATATTGGTAGCGCTCAAAAAATCCGTTTTCGTTAAATTTATTGAGCCCTTGCATAGTGCCAATCCAAAGCGCGCCAGCTCTGTCTTCTATAAAGCTAGTAACGCTATTATTACTTAAGCTTCGTGGGTCTGTTTCACTGGACTGATAATGTTTAAATTGATCTGTCTCAATGTTATAACGATCCATTCCACCTCCGGCAGTTCCGAGCCAGAGCCGACCTCGGCTATCTTGAAAGATGGATTGAACCGTGTTGTTACTTAAACTATTGAGATCGCCAGGATCATGAACAAATCGTTTAATGAGGTCATTTTTTTCTTTGTAAACCATCAGTCCAACTTGTGTTCCAACCCATAAGTTTTTCAGGTCATCCTCGAAAATAGACCAGACCAGGTCATCATTGGGACTTTCAAGGTTTTCCGAGTGATGTTTAACATGATTGAAGCGACTAGTTTTAGGGTTATAAGAATTCAGTCCATTATCGGTACCGACCCAAAGTAATCCTTGGTTGTCATTAAAAATTGAGAGCACGAAATCAGAACCCAGGCTGGTGGGATCTGCATTTTTATGTCGAAAATGCCTGAACTGCTTGGAATCTGGATCAAATAAGTTTAGTCCTCCACCAAAAGTTCCTATCCAAAATTTTCCATCCTCAGCTTCAGAAATAGAAAAAACAAAATCATGACTAATACTACTGGGGTTAGATTTCCGATGTTTAAAATGCTCAAAGTTACCGGTAATAGAATTAAATTTATTGAGTCCGCCGCCGGCAGTTCCAACCCAAATAAACCCTTGCCGATCTTCAAAAATGGATGAAATAAAATTATGACTTATACTGAGAGAATTACCAGGGATATGGAGAAAACGAATAAATTCGCCAGTCACTGTATTGTATTTGTTCAGTCCTTTTCGTGTTCCAACCCAAAGTGTTCCATGGCTATCCTGATATATGACCTTTACGTGGTTATCACTTAAACTCCTAACATTGGACTTGCTGTGCTTAAAGCGCTCAAACTTGCCCGTTTCTGGATCAAACCTGTTTAGTCCTCCCTCTCGCGTACCAATCCAAATATTCCCTTTTTGGTCTTCAATCAGAGATAATATTTTATTGTTGCTCAAGCTATCAGGATCATTGGCC
>CAZOBX010000028.1:0-34751 GCA_964578045.1 uncultured Kangiella sp.
ATATTAGCCTTTGGCGGATTCTTTTACGAAAAAACCAACCTGTTTGTTTTGTATGTCCGGTTGTTCAATGATTTTCAAATGCCTTCTCATTTTCCCTTTTCCTTCTAACAAACCAGAAGGATCATCGAACGCAACGCCATTACCGAATTCAATTGAGATATGGTTTTTGTAGCAAAAAATACCAGCGACCAGTGTACTCGATAAGTTAAAAACCAGGCCGCCGTATTTTATATCTTCGGAAAACTGATTATTTTCCTGATGAAATATTTCCCTGATTTCCTTTATGATGTCAAATCTATCAGGCAAGGTCGCTTGAATATCTTTTAGAAAATCATTCACTTTTTGACTAGTTGATTTCATTTTTTAAAATCGACTATTTTACTTAGGGCGTCTCGACGGTCATTGGATTTGCAGGGTCCACCGCCCACTCCTGAAGGGAACCCATATAAACAGCAACATCGCTATAACCGAGCCTGAACAAATTAAAAGCAACAGCCGATGCTGCCACGCCTCCGCCGCAATAGGTTATCGAGCGCTTACTTCGATCGCCTTCATGAATCATATCCTGTTCATCATAGGACTTGTAAAAACCCGACTCGTCGTAGAGATCCGAGGTAGGCAAATTGGTGGCACTGGTAATATGACCAGGACGTGCGTACATCGCAAACTTGCCTTGATAATGAGCCACGGGCATTGAATCAATAATATTGACCTGTTTATTTTCGATCGCAGCAAAGACTTCATCTCGTAGAGCGATTGTTTCGGGTCTAAGCGCCAGAGTAAACTGCTTCTTTGCTCGATTAGGCAGAACGGTTGATATCTCTCTTCCCTCCGCTTTCCAGGCATTTAGCCCGCCATCTAGCAGCGCCACTTGGTCGAAACCGGCCCAACGTAACATCCACCACAGACGTGCCGCCCACACATGGTTGTCGGCGCTATATAAAACAACACGAGAATCACTACCAACGCCGAGTTCCCCCATCGCAGCGGCGAATTGTTCAGGTGATGGCATAACAAATTCCAAAGGACTATCGGTAGCTGACAATTTGCCCAACAGATCGGCAAATCCGGCAGACGGTATATGTCCGGCATCATAAGCAGGCCGTCCATTAGAACTCTTGTACTTTCCTGTTTTATCAACGCCGACAATAACCGTAGTGTCGAGCACAACCAGGTCAGGGTCGTTTAAATGTTCACTTAACCACTGGGTACTGACCAGTAATTTCATTTTTGCAACGGGCGCTTTTTTCTGGTCTGGCTGGTTGCTTGATGTTGTACAGGCGTTAATTAAAGTTAGTAGAACTATCAGGGAGAGAAAAATCTGTTTCGGATGCTGAAATCGCATGGGATTCGTCCTTAAAATGAAAAGTAAGAGCCACTATACGGGCAATTATTTGGCGAAACAAGTCGAACTTGTAACTCGATATATTGTGGGCCACACGCTTAACCAACGATCAATACTTATTGAAACGATATCTATTGTACTCTTTGGCGCTAGGAGATCCTTCATTTTAAAGTTAGACAATCAATACTCTATGGTGGCAAACTGACGAGTATCCGAATGATGTAAAAGTGAGAGTAAACATAAATGAATCGCAGAATCCTATTGTTTTCCATCGTAATGACCTCACTTAGTACGACTTGTTTTGCAGATGACAAGGCGTACATTGGCATGGGTTTGAGTTATCTGGATTTAGATGGCGCTAATTCTGTCAATCTACCGATTACCCTTGGATATAACATTCACAGATGGAAATTTTCGTCTACAAAGATACAGGCATTATCGCTAGGTATTGAAGGACAATATTCGGACTCAATATCCGGTACCGATAATGTTGCTAACTACTCAATATTTGCGGTAGCAAAGGCTTATACCAGTGAGCAATGGTATTTCAAAGTAAAACAGGGATTCACTGACTTTTCCGATTTACCTCTAACCAATGCAGACGCAGAGAATTCACACATAGGATTAGGCATAGGTATTGGCTACCAACTAAGGTCGGCTAGTTTTGAACTAGAATACGTATACCCAAATAAGACAATCCATGCTTCTTCTATTGAAATAAGTTATAAGTTTCATTTTTGAGGTCGGTGGAAATTAATTGTCTGCACCTGACTAGCTTATCGAATCAGACGACTGCCGGGTAACACCTGCGCTTAAGAGTATTTATGTTTAAACCACATCAAGTAATAAATTTTGTTACAAAAAAATCAGCAGAGATTTTTATCAATAAAAGTGTTATTATATAGGGTGTTTATATTAAACCAATCGCCCAACACTACTAAGTTTCTATGAGAGCAAAAAGTTCGACATTTATAATCTATTCTATCCTATTCGCGATTATCGTGAATGGTTCAATGAGTTTAGCTGTTTCGACTTTAGCCTTCGATCAAACATTGATTCAAGAAATTCAACCGGTTGTTAAACCGACTTGCCATAGCGAATATTCTGCCGATGATGATCTCGATGAAGAACAATGTGATCAAGATGGCTTGCTTTGTTTTCAATGTATCGGTTACTTTGCGCCAGAAATGGCCAGAATCTACAAAAAACAACAAAGCTCGCTGATAGCGGTTACATCGATACAGTCGGCTTTGTCAAAACCCAATATACTCTACCGCCCTCCTAAAATAGCCTTTTCTTAATTTTAAAAAAACCATACTCGGCACATTGTTTAGCACTGTGTTGTTTTGATATAAAATTAAAAAAGGATAAATTATGCAAGTAAGTTATGCTACTGAGCGATGCGAATCGGTATTTAATCAACGACATCATGCCGTCTTAGGCATTAGTCCGTTTAATAGTTATTTTTCGCAACAACAAATTGCCACTATTTTTCAGTGGGCCCGTTCAAATTTCGACTCGGTGCAACTATACCTGCCTGACGAGCCGACGATTTTTACACTTCAAGCGTTAGGTTATGATGATAAAAAGGCAGATAGAAAAGCCCGACGTCAATGTACCTACCTAAAAAACAAAATTCACAGGGCGTTAGGATCGTGTGGTATAGAGGAATCAAAATGGCCTGCTCTTTTGATCTCTCACTCTGACTTGAAACACAATGTGATATACCAGGAAAAATATGAATGGTGTTGCGAGCAGTATGAAAAGGACTGTATTTTTCGCGAGGGCTGTTTATCTAGTTCTAATTGGGTGCTGAGTAATCAACTCCCTGATGGGCAGAAACCCACGGAATTAATGTTAACAACTGCGGTAAAATACTTTCTCGCGGAACTGCCGATGTTTTTGTGGAGCCCTGAAATACTCAACAAAGGATCGACAGTATTTTGTTATCACCAGTGTCCAGCCTTTCTCAAGCAACTATTTGAGGGAGTTTGTGGAGATAGATTGGTTCATGAAGAACAAGGATTTGTCATTATTGAACCCAAGTAACACCAAGCTGTAATCGGTATATTGACAGGACAGGGATTGTCCTGATTGTCTAAAATAGACCGGCTGCTGCTTGTGTTATCATCATGTTTCCCTTTTTTATTATGTCGATGAATTATCTGAATTCACTAAAACCCGTCAGAAGCTCTGCCAAAAACGACTTGCCACGGGACCTAAAACACGGGTTCTAAGTTTGAGCGCATGATAGTTAAGTTCAAGTTCTGTTTTGCTATCCTTTAATTTGAGATGAACGAGTGACCCGTTGTTAAGCTCATCTTCGATCATGTACTCGGGCAACCGTCCCCACCCCATACCACTGGAAATAAGAATTTTCTTAGTATAGAAATCATTCACATACCAACAACGTTGTCCCATTTGCACGCTGTAATTTTTTCCTTCACTACTTTGGCCAGAATCCTGAACCACTATCTGGTATTCCTCACATAATTCACTCACCCTTTTCAAACGGGGGTGCCGCATCAAAAAGCGGGGCGCCGCCACGTTAACAAGTTTGCCTTTGACCAACAATTTCGAATCGAACACCCCGGATTCTAATTTTAAATTATCAATGGCTGTGATCGCTATGTCAGCGTCACCATTTTCGGCCGCTTCGAATGCACCACTAATGTGTTCTTGTTTTAGGATAATCTGGGTTCGTGGAAATTCACTTTGAATTTTTTCCAGCAAAGGTAAAAAACTGTTTAGATTAAAACTTGCTTCGATCGCCAAGGTAATATTAGCTTCATTTCCGCTGGTTAGGTGCTTGGCAATTTGCTTAATTTCTAAAGACTCATTTAGCAACTTTAACGTATGCTGGTAGATTTTCTGGCCTTGCTCGGTTAACTCCAAACGATAACCACTTCGATTAAATAGATTAATCCCTAAGTAATTTTCAAGCTGCTTGATACCTTGGCTAATAGCAGGCTGGGTTTTATACAGCAATTCACTGGCCGCCCTTAAACTCCCTTGTTCAGCCACCAATTTGAACATTTTAAGTTGTTCTAAAGTCAAATCAGACTCTCATTCGTCAATTAATTTCAATAATGTAAATTAAATCTTAATATGTTGTTAATAATTATTCAATATTAATTAACATATATCATCTAGATAATAGCCTCACTTAATTGAAGACAGACTCCAGGTTAATTAACAGGATGACTACACCAGTTCTTTACATTCCCCATGGGAGCGGCCCAATGCCCCTTTTCAGCGAGCCGAATCATGCTGAACTGATAGGTCATTTACGGTCGCTTAGTGGCGAGTTGGGTCAACCAAAAGCAATTCTAGTGATTAGCGCCCATTGGGAAGAATCCCAGGTAACCGTGACTAGCGCCAATCAGCCTGATCTGATTTTCGACTATTATGGTTTTCCCGAAGACAGCTACCGGATAAGCTATCCCGTTTCTGGCTCTGCAACACTTGCCGAGCAAGTTGTTAATTTACTGCTAGCCGCTGGGATTGACGCAACAACAGATCCGAAACGCGGTCTCGATCATGGCTGTTTTGTGCCATTAAAATTAATCTATCCCAATGCGGATATTCCGGTAGTACAGCTGTCATTAACCCGCGATCTCGATCCTCAAACTCAAATTAATATCGGCGAAGCGATCGCTGAATTAGCGATACAAGGCATATCAATTATTGGTTCGGGATTTTCTTTTCATAATTTGCAGGTGTTAATGAGTCGAGAGAAAACAGTGATGCAAAAAAGTGTCGATTTTGATAAATGGCTAAATCAACAGATTACAACGCCTGATCTTACTTGGCTGGAAAAAGAAACAGCCCTGGTTAATTGGAACAAAGCGCCTCATGCGAAATTTGCTCATCCCAGGGAAGAACACTTATTACCTCTACATGTTTGTTTTGGCGCCGCCAAGAAATTGAATTTATCAGCAGAAAATAATTTTGATAAAACTATGTTAGGCGCAAAAATATCTGGATTTATTTGGCGTTGATGATTTACCTCAAATAACAAGAACATTTGTTTACAAAACAAATATCGCAGTGGCTGTATGGACCCTGTATAAACCAGTCCAAGCTTCTTTTCGAAAATAAAGAGCAAAATGAGTAAAGGTTTAAAATATGAAAAATACGAATTCCCACTATGGATGGCTGACTATCACCATTCACTGGTTAGTGGCCTTAACCGTTTTCGGCTTATTTGGTCTAGGCTATTGGATGGTTGATCTTGGATATTACGATAGCTGGTATAAAACGGGCCCAGCACTTCACAAAAGCATTGGCATGACATTGCTAGGATTAATGTTGTTTAGAGTTATTTGGCGGGTCAAGCAAGTTCAACCAACCGCGCCGTCAAGCCATACATCGCTCGAGAAAAAACTGGGTCATAGCATGCATAAGATATTATATTTTTTGATTTTTTTTATTATGATGAGTGGTTATCTAATTTCCACTGCCGATGAAAGAGGTATTAGCGTGTTTGGACTATTTGAAGTACCTGGATTCGGATCGCTCATTAATAATCAGGAAGATCTCGCCGGTTTTATCCACAAGTATGCTGCGTATTTAGTCATAGGGCTGACGCTACTACACGCAGCGGCCGCATTAAAACATCACTTTATTGATAAAGATGAAACCTTGACTAGAATGCTGGGAAAACGATAGGCATCTGTATTTTTACTCGAAATCATTGAACTTAAATTAACCTGGCTCTATTTTTATTAACCAACAATTTTTGATTATTACTCAACCGGAGAAAACTATGAACAAACGATTAACCACTGGCTTGCTAGCAATTGTCCTTTTATCACCATTGGCCAATGCCGCGGACTATGTGATTGATGACAAAGGTGGCCATGCATCAATTAACTTCAAAGTAAAACATTTGGGATATAGCTGGCTGACGGGTCGCTTTGACAAATTTTCTGGCAGTTTTAGTTACGATGCCAAAAACGTATCGGCGTCGAAAATTGAAGTGAATATCGATACCACCAGCGTTAACTCGAACCACGCGGAACGAGACAAGCATTTAAGAAGTGGCGATTTTCTTGAAGTCAACAAATTCGGCAATGCCAAATTTGTCAGTTCGTCGTTTTCAGACAAAGGCGATGGAAAACTTGAAATAAAAGGCTCGTTAACCTTACATGGCATTACTAAAGATTTAGTGATTAATGCAGAAAAAGTCGGCGAAGGTGATGACCCTTGGGGTGGTTATCGTGTTGGCTTTTCTGGAACGACTCAGATTACCATGAAAGACTTTGGCATTAAAATGGATCTGGGCCCTGCTTCCGCACAGGTTGATTTAGAACTGCATATCGAAGGGGTTAGACACTAGTCACTTTTATGATTCTTTGAGCTGTTAATAAAACCATGATGCATATACCCGTGCTACTTCAAAATGCAGGTTTCAGGGCTACGCTAGGAAGCCTGAACCAGGCGCAACCCGCAGGGAAGACCCAAAGCATTCGCTCTGCTCACGGGGCCAGCTTTGACTCGTCCTTTTCAAGGGCTGCAACACAGTGCAAGTTTTCTAGCGTAGTCCCCGCCGGGCGCGCCAAGAAGCAACCATCTTCTTCGTTACGATAACTTGAATTAGAGCGACTAATCCTACGTTATCATGCCTCAAATATGGCTGCTTCTTGTCACGCTGAAACCTGCATTTTGAAGTAGCAAGGGTATAAGAGCAATTTTTTTGAGAACAAGATGATAGTTCGCTCTTATGCGTTTTGAGCTACAATTAAACTACCTTTCCCGGAAAAGGGTTTTCTATTCTATACCAAGGAGGATTAGGTATGTTTACACCGCTCAAAAAATGGCTCAGCTCTTCAGAGCAATCAGTTCTTTTTTTTGATCATCCTGAAGACGAAAAAATTCATAAAGCCTTAGCTTCCGTTCTATTTCATATCGTCAATTCAGAAAACCATCATGAAAGTTCGCGTGAATATCGATATTTTGCCGACATACTGGAACAAGAATTTGACCTTAATCCCGATCAAATTTCACGCCTTCATAAACGGGCAGAAACATCCTCATTTGACTTAACAAAGGACTTAACCACGATTAATGAGTATTTAAAAGATAATCCACAAATTCGTATGAGATTTATGGATAAACTCATTCACTTTATTGACGTCGATGGTATCGGTGATGGCCAGTTATTGACTTTTAACCAAGCACTTAACATCATATTCCCAAATGTGGAGGTCACTTAAATCTGAAGATACCCATTAACCGTGTTAATCCTATTTTGTTTGCATCGACTTATATCCTGGTCTGCAGATTGTTCTAATTAGACCAGTGAATATGAATGATGCGCCAATTACCATCGGTTTTTTTCAGCACAATGGTTTCCATGCTATTAATATCAATATTCTTATCTTTATACATACCCTGAATATTGTTTCTCGCTATAGATATCGCCATATCAGTCATGGTTTTCACTTGATGTTCCTGGCTGGTAATTTTCATGTTTGCCAAAAATGCCATATCTGATTTCATATGATGACTCGCATATTGATCCGCCGATCGCTCGACACCGCCGCCTTCAAAAATCACTACCGCATCATCCAATAACATTCTTGCCTGCACAGCATCACCGGAATTTATCGCCGCATGAAAAGCGATAACGGTTTTAGCTGCTTCACTATTTAAACCGGAAAACATTTCCGATGAGACCTGTTGATGATGCCCTTCAGTTTGATCATGTGAATGCTCATGTTCAGCTGGTTTTATGGTTTCAGCCGGTAACGGATCTTGAGAGGTATGTTCATGACCGTTATCGCTATGCTCGTGTTCGGTTTTATTACTGGTTTCCTCCCCTGCTGGCTTTGCGTCATGCTGGTGTGAAGCTGACTCGCCCGCGTCAGTTTGCTTATCGACCTGCTCATGACCACCGTCAGGGTGTTCATGGTCATGTCCTTCACCGCTAACCTGCGGCAAACTCATCACCCCTAATCCATGACGATAAACTAACTCGCCGCCCTTAAAAGCAGTAATCGATACCAATAAAAATGCAGCTACAAAGCAACTTCCGGCGAGCAATTGACGACGGCCTGGTTGCAAGTAAAACAAAATAGCGCCAATAAGAAAAATAACCGCAGTCGTCAGTGCCCAATTACGATGATCGGTCATTGCCAGATGAGAAGGTGTATCGTGAGCCACGCTGTAATAAGCTAGCAACCCTGTAGCGATGGTGGCGAGTATTGCCAGTGACCCCAAAATCACTAACCATTTCTGCACAAAGATAACCCCGGCAAGTTTCAATTTGTCATTGAAAAACCAAAGTATCAACTGCAACAAGCCGGTAATAACTAATATAGCCACGGTAAAATGCACAAAGATCGGGTGCCAGTTTGGAATAATAGTGATCATTTTATTTTGCCTCTTTTATTGTAATTGTAATTTTAAAACCAGGCGCGCAGACCTAGTACGAATTGTGTTTCGCTGGTACTCTCGCCTTGTAAACGAGAATAATCGGCGGTGTTACCATATTTTTTTGACCAGTTGATACCGATATAAGGTGCAAATTCCCGGCGAATTTCATAGCGCAATCTTATTCCGAATTCGATGTCAGATAATCCGGAACCTGTTCGCGCTAATAGGTCATCTTGTCCGTATAGATTGATTTCGATTTCCGGGCTTAAAATTAATCGTTGGGTAAATAACAACTCATATTCCGCTTCAAAACGAAAAGCAGTATCGCCTGATTCGCCAATAAATAACGCGCTATCGACTTCAAAGTAATAAGGTGCAAGCCCCTGAAATCCGATGACTGCCCAATTACGTCCCGGCAATGAATCCACTGAAAAATCTCTGCGCAGTCCTGCCTGAAAGTCCCAATAAGGCGCAATTGCTTTGCTGTATAACGCTTGCAATTCCGATTCTTCGATTTCCCCACCAACCGACTCAAATTCTGTTTTTATCCACAATTTTTCGAGGTCATAGCCCGCCCAAAATTGGCCGGACAAAACGAATGGATTGTCTTGATCGGCATCTCTGGTTTCCAACTGGTCTAACATAAACTTGGTCAAAAGTGGATCATCTTCCGCGCCAGCTTGTACCTGACTAGTTGACCCAAAAACGATACCGGCAACGGCGACAAAAGAGCTAAGCCTTTTTGTAAAATTATTTTTCATTGATTAATCTCCCCTTATCTCACCACTCGAACTTCACGGAACATACCTGGCATGTGATAAAGCAGATGGCAGTGATAAGCCCATCGACCAATCGCATCGGCGCTCACCAGATAACTAATTCGAGAGCCAGGCTGAACAATAACCGTATGTTTGCGCGGAAGGTGTTTAGGATCTTCTGTTTCCAACTCGCTCCACATACCGTGCAAATGAACCGGGTGAGACATCATAGTATCGTTGATCAAGGTAATTCGAACTCGCTCACCGTATTTCAGGATAATCGGGTTGGCGTCTTTGAATTTTATGCCATTGATCGACCACATATATCGGCTCATATTACCGGTTAAGTGTAATTCGATTTCACGGCTGGGTTCCCGAGGGTCTGCAGTCGGATAAAGATTTCTGATATCGGCATAAGTCAGCACTTTACGATCGTACAATCGCAGGTTATCTCGTAATCCGATCCCGGGATCGTTCAAACCGTTTTGCGGCGTCATTGCTCGCATATCAACGTGTGGTCCGAACTCAGTTTTAACATGATTTGGTTTAATCGTACTGCCGAACCCGGCTTTTCCAAGGCCACTACTCGAGTCTGAACTGACCTTCATGCCTTCCATCTTGCTATGGTCCATGCCTTCCATCTTGCTATGATCCATGTCTTCCATCTTACTACGGTCCATGCCTTCCATCTTGCTATGATCCATGTCTTCCATCTTACTACGGTCCATGCCTTCCATTCCCGACATATCTCCCATGCCCTGCATGCTATGGTCCATACCGCCCATGCCCATATCACGATGTCCCAACAAGGGTGGTGGGTCCATTTTGGGAACTTCTGCCTCTAAATTGGTATTCGAAGTTAAGGTACCGCGGGTATATCCGGTGCGGTCGATGCTTTGTGCGAAAATGGTATAAGCAGAATCACCTTCCGGTTCGACTACCACATCGTAGCATTCGGCAACGCCGATTCTAAGCTCGTCCACGGTTACCGGTTCAATATTTTGCCCATCAGAAGCGACGACTTTCATTTTTAGTCCCGGAATGCGAACATCGAAAAGTGTCATCGCCGCAGCATTGACAATCCTTAAACGAACTTTTTCGCCGGGTTTAAACAATCCCATCCAGCCATCATCCGGAGTCACACCGTTCATCAGATAGGTGTAGGTATAGCCGGTAACGTCCGATAAATCGCGATCGCTCATGCGCATATTGTTCCACATAGAGCGTGCATTCCAGGTTTTCGAGACACCGTTTTGTTTAATGTCCTGCCATAAATCGCCAGCAGTACGTTCTCGGAAGTTATAGTAGTCACTCATTTTCTTCAAATTGGCATAAAGATCCTCTGGAGCGGTATCTGACCAGTCGGACAATACAATCACGTGCTCACGATCGTAACTGACCGGGTCAGGTTCTTTCGGCTCAATCACTATTGCGCCGTACATTCCCGTTTGCTCTTGAAACCCAGAATGACTGTGGTACCAAAAAGTTCCACTTTGATTAACATCAAACTCATATTCAAAGGTGGTTCCAGGCTCGATGCCGTCGAAACTAAGCCCTGGAACGCCGTCCATATTGGTGGGCAAAATAATTCCGTGCCAATGAATAGAACTTGAGTGAGCGAGATTATTGGTCACTCGGAGCTTAATCCGTTCTCCCTCTTTCCAATACAAAGTGGGACAAGGAATGGAACCATTAATGCCGGAAGCCTGGCGCTCGGTACCGGTAAAATTGGCTTTCACATAGCCAATATTAAGATTGAATGTATTGCCCCGTAATACTTCGGGCGTAAGCCGTTTTGTCCCATTTGAAGACGAAGCGAAGCTTGGAGATAGCCCCCCAAGTCCATACAAAAGACTTCCGGCGGCAACTCCCGTGACGAATCGACGCCGCGATATATTGGCATTGCAAAATTTGTTCATGTCAATTTGATTCCTCTATAATTTGTTGTCAAAACAGTTAGAGTCTGCCCTATTTACCGATGAAACCAGATAAGATATTTTATCACACCGTCAAGACGGTCTACCTACCATAACAAGGTCATCGGCTTACTCCGAGATAATCGTTTTTAGCTGTTTAATGATCTGCTTAAGTGCCTTCAGAGAATCGTCAAGCTTTTCCATATAATCGAGTTTGTATTTGCTCATATTCTCACTAACATGAGGATAGTCCGTCGCTATAAGATTACGCAGAATCAAAACGTTTTTTTGCAAATAATTAGCCTGTCTCTCTAAGCTTTCAACACGTTTAGCATTGCTTGCCAACTTATCAAATGTTGTTTGAATGGTGGCAAGACGATTATGATTTTTTTGCATCTCTTTAATCGGGTCTGCACCCCCGTGAGCTAATATCAATCCAGAAAATAAAAACAGCGCTATTGCAACAAGTTTGTTCATCAATATGTCCTCGACATGCTTAGTGTTGGTGCTTCGCAGGTTTGTGATCCCGTGAGGAAGAGTGAGTGTGTACGACTTTCCATGTGTCATTTATTTTTCTGAAAAGAAAGGTTTGATAACCGCTTTTATCGTATGTTTTTCCACTCTTTTTAGCTTTGGCTTTGAATCGTGTATTAGCAATGGCCCAAGCGAAGTTATCTTCAAAATGAATTTCAATTTTTGAAAAATCAAGGTTCATGTATTCAAATGCATCTTTTTCGGGCTCCACATGATGGTTGACCAAACTATCAAGTCCCGCATTTTGACCACCTGATTCGATATAACGCGCACCTTCAAAATCAAGAAAATTCTTTCTAAAGGGTTTACCATCTCCATTTTCCCAACCAAATTTGATCTCTGCAATGATCTGTTTGATAGCCGTTTCGCCGTTAGTATCAGCCTGCGCCAATAAGGATATTGTCAGTAATACACAGCTTATTAATATTTTGTTCATTGTTATATTCCTTTTCTGTTTGGTGTTTTGTTAAATAATCGGCCGATAAGCTAGACCGATTAATTTCAAGATGTTTAGTGATGTTGGTGTGACGATGCGATTTTTGCTCTAGCAACCATTCCTGCTTCAAAATGTCCTGGAATGTTACAAGCAAAGACCACTTGATTACCTGATTTAAATTGCCATGCCAATTCTCGAGTTTCACCAGGTTGGATGGTCACGGTGTTACCATCCTGGTGAACCATACCCGGCATCTTTCGCATCATTTCACGATGTGCTTGTTGTTCTGTCTCGTCGCCAATAGAAAACTCATGAGCAATTTGTCCCTTATTGGTGACCACAAATTTAACAATATCTCCATTTTTTAAATCCGGTGTGGCAGCAAAATTAAATCGCATGGTATCTTCAGTCGTCAGATGGATAGTCTTAGTTGCCTCGGCAGCCATTGCAGGCTTGCCAACTGAACTTGCTTGATTATCATGTTGATGCTTATCGCCATGTTTGGTTTCTTTGATGTGACTATGATCCGTGTTTGCACGCTCATGGTTTGTTTGCGAGGCATTAGTTTGATGTTTATGTTCTTCAGCATGGTTTCCGCCAGCCATAGCAACACTGGATAAAAAACCGGTCGCAACTAGCGATAAAACAGTTAATTTATTTCTCATTGGTTATTTTCCTATTGTTAACTTTAGTATTGAAGGTCGCAAAATCAGAATTAATTCTGCGACCGATAAAAACAGTTTCTTTTCAAAAAGTTCGATAATGATTAAATTGGGTCGGCTTGGATAGACCGTTTTCGCCACAGAAAATAAACAACTGGAACGACTAACAAGGTTAAAATGACAGAACTGATCATACCGCCAACCATTGGCGCGGCAATTCGACTCATGACTTCCGATCCAGTGCCGGTACCCAATAGTATCGGTAGCAAGCCGGCAATAATTGCCACGGCCGTCATCATCACCGGGCGAACTCTTAGTCCGGCACCGTGTAGAACAACATCGACAAGAATCGCCACAGTGGGTTCGGTTTCATTTTTCTGACAATCAACGAGCATTTTTTGATAGGCTTGATTTAGATACACCAACATAATCACCCCAATTTCAACCGAGACACCTGCAAGGGCAATAAAACCAACCCCAACAGCTACCGAAAAATTAAATCCCTGTAAATACATTAACCAAATACTGCCAATCATGGCGAAAGGTAATGTGCCCATAATAATGGCGACTTCAGCGAAGCTTCTGAAATTGATGTATAACAAAATAATGATAATAAAGAGCGTTAAAGGTACGACGTAAGCCAGTTTTTCTTTAGCTCTTACAATGTATTCGTATTGCCCAGACCAGCCAATTGAGTAACCTGCCGGTAGCTTGAGCTTCTCTTGCACAATGACTTTGGCATTTTCTACGTAAGTGCCCACATCTATGTTTTCGATATCAATGAAGGACCAACCATTCAAACGGGCGTTTTCACTTTTGATCCCTGGCGGCCCGTCTTCAATAAATACATTAGCGACATCTGCCAGCGCAATTCGCTGCCCCATTGGGGTGACAATCGGTAATAATTTTAATTGCTCAGGCGAATTTCGATAATCTTGTGGATAACGAATATTGACCGGATAGCGCTCCAGGCCTTCGACTGTTTGGGTGACGTTCATACCACCAATCGCCGTTGAAACCACCTGTTGTACATCGGCGATATTGAGACCATAACGCGCGGCTTTTTCCCTTTGGATATCCACTTTAATGTAGCGCCCGCCGGCCACACGTTCCGAGTAAACAGAAGCGGTTCCAGGGATGTCTTTCATAACAACTTCCAATTGCTTGCCGATTTCTTCAATCACCCGCAGATCCGGGCCCGATATTTTGATCCCAACTGGCGTCTTGATACCGGTTGCTAACATATCAATTCGGGTTTTGATTGGCATAACCCAGGCATTGGTGACTCCTGGAAATTTAACCAGTGCGTCGAGTTCTTTTTTAATCAACTCAGTGGTCATTCCCTCGCGCCATTCTTCCCGTGGTTTAAGCTGAATGAAAGTTTCAATCATGGTCAACGGCGCCGGGTCGGTAGCAGTTTCCGCACGGCCGACTTTGCCAAAGACTGTTTTAACTTCCGGTTGGCTTTTAATGAGTTTATCGGTTTGTTGTAACAGCTCTCTCGCTTTACCAATCGAAATACCTGGATAAGTGGTGGGCATATACATAATATCGCCTTCATCCAGCGGCGGTATAAATTCACTACCAATTTTATCGACAGGCCATAGACCCACCAACATAATACCGAGTGCAGCGAGTAAGGTGGTTTTAGGATATTTCAAAACGTTTTTTAATGCCGGCATATAAATGAAGGTCAAAAGACGGTTAATCGGATTCTTATGCTCCGGCAAAACTTTACCGCGAATAAAATAACCCATTAATACTGGTACTAAGGTCACCGCTAAAAATGCTGACGCTGCCATGGCGTAAGTTTTAGTAAATGCCAGCGGCGCAAACATACGACCTTCTTGCGCTTCAAGAGTAAAGACTGGCACAAAACTAACCGTGATGATCATTAAACTAAAAAATAATGCTGGCCCAACCTCGGCCGCCGATGCAGACACAATTTGCCAACGATTGTCTTTGGTTAGCGGTGTTTGTTCCATGTGTTTGTGCATATTTTCAATCATCACAATTGCGCCATCAATCATCGCACCAATCGCAATCGCAATACCGCCAAGTGACATAATATTGGCATTTAGACCTTGCCAATGCATGATAATAAAAGCGGTCAATATTCCGACCGGCAAACTAATAATCGCCACTAACGATGAGCGTATATGAAACAAAAAGATAATACATACCAGCGTCACTACACCAAACTCCTCGAGCAACTTAACCCATAAATTTTCAACCGCTCGTTCAATTAATGCGCTGCGATCATAAACGGGGATAATTTCAACACCGTCCGGTAGTCCTTTTTTTAGCTCCTCCAGTTTCGTTTTAGTGGCTTCGATGACCTGCTGCGCGTTTTCGCCAAATCGCATCACCACAATGCCGCCCACGGTTTCGCCTTCGCCATTTAATTCAGCAATACCCCGGCGCATTTGTGGTCCAGTGCCGATATCTGCAATGTCCTTGAGCAAAAGTGGTGTACCGTTTTTGTTGACACCGAGCGGAATATTACCGAGATCTTCCACACTGGTTAAATAACCCGTTGCCCGTACCATATATTCCGCTTCGGCCATTTCAACCACCGACGCACCAATTTCTTGATTTCCGCGTTTGATCGCATTTTGAATATGCGCCAGGGGCATCCCAAATGCGCGAAGTTTGTCCGGGTCCACTCTGATTTGATATTGTTTCACCTGACCACCCAGCGCGGCAACTTCGGAAACACCCGGCACGGTTTGCAATTCGTATTTCAAAAACCAGTCTTGGATGCTGCGAAGTTGGCTTATATCGTTTTGACCAGTTCTATCCACTAAGGCGTACAGATACACCCAACCAACACCGGTGGCGTCGGGTCCGAGTTGGGGTTTGGCGTTAGCGGGCAAACTCGATGCGACCTGACTTAAATATTCAAGCACCCGACTTCTGGCCCAATAAAGCTCGGTATCATCGTCAAAAATAATATACACATAAGAATCACCAAAAAAAGAGTAACCGCGCACGGTCACTGCACCGGGCACCGAAAGCATCGCCGTGGTTAGTGGGTACGTCACTTGATCTTCTACCACCTGGGGTGCTTGACCGGGATAGGTGGTTTTGATAATCACCTGAACATCGGAAAGATCCGGTAGCGCATCCACAGGGGTATTTTTGAGGGAGTACAAGCCCACACCTATCAGCATAATAGTCGCCAGCAAAACAAAAAAACGATTGCCAATGGACCAAAAAATAATGGATTTAATCATGCTTACTTCTCCAATTCTTTGTCATTGACATTAGCTCGCTGCGGATAGATTTCCGTGATCACGAATTCGCCATTTTGCACATAAAAAGTAAATTGAATACGTGTACCTGCTTTTAGCCCTTCTTGATTCTTATCCTTAGCTACAATATTTTCCAGATCGATCACCTTGCTCACTAGAAAGTCGAGAGTGGCCGCAGGGCGATCCCACTCAACAATAGGCCCACGGCTAATATTTAATTTTAGGTCCTCTAGCATAATGTTATTAATAACACCTTCTGCTTCCGCATAACTCACTTTCTGAGTAACCGTTTCCACTTCAAGAGGGTGATGCATACGTTTAAAATCCGACGATTTACTCGACTCAGAATCTAACAGGAATTGTGCCGAAGAAACCACTAATTCGCCTTCATCAAGACCAGCCAGTATTTCAGCCGATTGTTCATCAAAGCGGCCTACTTTGACTTCAATCGATTTAAAGCGCCCTCCCCCTAAGGCTAATACGACCCTGTCAGCGCTACCGGTTCTTATCACCGATTCTTTGGGCACTAATAACGACTTGCTGGTAGTGTCCACGTGAATTGTTACATGGGCAAACATATTGGGTTTTAGTTGATGATTTTTATTTTCAAATCGCAATCTTACTTTTACCGTTCTCGTTTTAGGATCAAGTGTCGGGTAAACGTAATCAACCGTACCTTGCCAGTCCATTCCCGGCAAATAGGCGAGTGTCATGGTCACAGGCAATCCAGCTTTGACGTCGGATGATTGTCTCTCATAAATCTCTGCTTCGACCCACACTTGATCCAATTGACCGATGGACATAATGTTGGTGCCCGGTTTAACAAAAAAACCTTCACGGATATTTAAGTTGTCAATCACTCCACTCTGGGGTGTATAAAAGGTCACTGTTTGTCGAATGCGACGAGTTCGTTTCAGTTTTTTAATGGTCTGAGCAGGTAATTGCAAGGCACTTAAACGATCTTCTGCGGCTTTAATCAGACGCTTATTTTTTCGCTCTAATGCAAGTAAATATTCTTCTTGTGCGTTAACTAGCGCCGGTGAATAAATTTCGTAAAGGGGTTGCCCTTCGCTAATCGGGTCACCTGCAGCTTTGACGTAAAGTTTCTCTATCCAACCTTCTACTCGCGGATGAATATGCACGATTTTGTCTTGGTCGTACATCACGTAACCAACTGTTTTTATTTTTGAAGCTAAGGCTTTCATTTCGGCCTTAGCCGTTCGCACCCCTAAATTATTGACCACTTCCGGTGAAATTTTTATGGTGCCCGGTCCAGCATCATCTCCGGTTCCTCCGTCAGCATAAACCGGCACAAGATCCATACCCATCGGTGATTGACCGGGTTTGTCTCGTCGATAATTGGAATCCATGGGTGCTACCCAATAAAGTGGCTCTTTTTGTTCTTCGTCCATAGACATTGAAGGTGAACAACTCGAGTCGATTGCTAATAGCGAATAGATCCCAAGGGTGAGAATAGATCCGGCGATAGCTCCCAACGCCACTAGTATTTTCGGATTCGTTGGTTGGCTCATTTTGTTTCTCCTGCCGGTTTGTTTTCTTCAACGGCAATGATCTGGTTAATATTTTTCATAAAATAGTAGTTCAATTGGACGATGCTTTTTTGCCTTTCAACATCAATATCTAAGGCATCGATGGTGGCATTTAATTCGGCAATTCTGGAGCGAATGACTTCCGCAAACTCGCCATCATCGTTGGTATAGGCGGTTAATGATGATTCTGCTTGATCATGCATTTGTGGCAATAATTTTTGTTGATAAAGCGTTTGTCTTTGGCTAAGGCGATTAAGTTGGCTGCGCGCAGTTTCCACTGCGGCAATCATTTGTCTTGCTAACATCCATTTTTTTGTTTTAACCGCTTCCGATTTTGATACCGCCGCTTGCAGCTGTTTGTCCTGCCTGTTTTCGGTAAACAGGGGTATATCAAAGGATACCCCAAGGGTAAAAAAATCCGCCCGGCTTTGACCCAAGGGATCCGCGTCTCGATAAGCATAGCTGGCATTAAATCCCCATTCCGGTTTGTAATTTTGCCTGGCTAAATCGATGCCACTTTTGCTCGCTTTAATTCTTTGTTCAGCGGCCAGAATTGCTGGGTGGTCCGATAGCTGTGCAAACATCGTTTGAGGACTCAAGGGTTTCAAAGTGCGATACAGATCCGGTTTAAGCATCAAAATGTTTGGCATAGTCTTAGCCACATCAAGTGTTGGACTAGCCAACACTTGATGGCTTCCCGGATAGGCGCTTCCTGCTAAATAGCTTGCAACAAATGAGTCATTTAGCCATTCGGATAATTGTTGAAGTGCTATTTCTTTCTGCTGTTTGAGCATCGTTAGGCGATCATCTAATCGTGTCAATTCTAATTGGGCTCGCACGATATCCTGCTGCCTCGTTTTGCCGAGCGCCGATGCATAACTCGCTTGAGAGAGATCCACCAATTGTTCGAACAAGGCTCTATCTTGTTCAATCAAGTTGATGCTTTGCTGAGCTTTATAAGCATCTAACCACAACTTACTCACTAGAACCGTCACCTGGGCTTTGCGATTTTCCCGTTGAAACGGATACTCGCTAGCCAGCAATTGCATTTCTCGCTTTTTGATTTCCAAGCTATCACCGCGCGGCAGCATTTGAGAAACACCCACTTTAAATTGAGTCATCGGTTCCTGATTAAAATTAAAAGTATCCGTGGCTAAGTTAGCAATGCTCACAGAAACCCTTGGATCCGGCAGACTACCGCTGGCGATGCTCATAGACTGCATTGATTGTTGCTGATGTTTATTGGCCTGAAGCCAAGGATCTAATTGCACGGCGGCAGATGCAGCGGCAGCTAAGGTTAATTCGAATTTTAATTCGTCAGGTTGCTCTAAATGTGCCGCTCTAACCCAGGTTAAAGTTAGACAAAAAGCAACAGTTATCGCTATGTATCGATTAATGTTCATCGTGTAAACCTAAATAATAATGATTGAATCTAAAAGAAAGATTGGCTAAAAAAACACGGTATCCATCGATGGCGGAAGAGCAACGGGTATCAACATCGCACTTCAAAGTTCAAAGTTCAAACTTTAAATTGAATGCAGATGTATAGTTTCGAAAACTCGAGCACAACCAGTAATAAATTAATACCGGGAAATTATCCGATCTCAGACGGATCTATTTTGGGGTTACCCGAGAATGGGTGGACGATAAAGTGCAGAGGAGACCTGGCTAGGTGCCATTGAAACAAAAGAAAAAACAACCTGGTTTAGTATTTCAGGTGTTTGTACAGGTAATGAATTGGGAATTGCCAGCATAAAACAGCCCATCATTGAACAGCTTACATCACCAGAGCAACAGTCTTGCATCATAGGCTTTGTTGGCATATCAGCATCATTCATATTATCCATTGAGTGCAGAGAATGATCCATTACAGCGCCTTGGTTAACGGTACAATTTGAAAGCATCGAGGAACCGGAAACTTGACCAATAAAGGTCAGCAACATCAACATCGTTACTATTAAATTGTTTGTTCGTTTAAACACTGTAAACACCGTTTTCTTACTGATCGCTGTAAGCGTACACTAAAACAACCCAATTTGCCTGCAATTGATGTAAAAAGATGTTCCAAAGCATTTTCCCCAGTTTTAGTGAGCTGATAATTTGTACCGTTAGAATGAATAAAAGTTATCATTGCAATCATCTATAATTCATTTTTTATCGCCACAGCTGAATGTAACGTCACAAAATCATTTGGGATCAAGCCTGTAATCATCGAATTAAAAAGCCGGGCTCCATTCAACTCAAAACACCTATTGACTATCGCTACATGGAGCGCTAATCTGCTTTAAATTAAACATGTTCTAGTAATCAAATACAGGAAACATTTATGGCAACTGCCATCTTAATAATTCTCGACGGTTTAGGTGTCGGCGGCGCGCCTGATGCCGAATTCTATGGTGACCTTGGTAGCGATACGTTAGGTAATATGTCTAAACATGTTGGCGGTCTTAATATACCGACTCTTGAGACGCTCGGTCTTGGAAATTTGTCGGCTATCCAGGGGGTTGCATCGACAAAAATACCACGTGGTGTTTACGGCCGGCTAGAGGAAATAAGCGTTGGAAAAGACTCAACTACCGGCCACTGGGAAATGATGGGCGTGGTGACCAAAGTAGCCTTCCCGACTTATCCTCAAGGTTTTCCTGAGGAAGTGTTGACAGAATTCACCCGATTGACCGGTTACGGAGTGATTGGCAATAAAGCCGCTAGCGGCACTGCAATCATTAAAGAGCTAGGCGACCAACATTTAGCCACCAGAAAGCTCATTGTTTACACCTCTGCTGACAGCGTATTCCAAATTGCAGCCCACGATGAGGTCTGTGACATCGATGAATTATATCGGGTCTGCGAAATAGCCCGAGAGATGTTGCTGCCGCCGCATGGTGTTAGTCGAGTCATTGCCCGCCCCTTTACCGGCAAATCCGGTGCTTTTGAAAGAACTCCGTATCGCCACGACTACTCCGTTAAACCACCACAGGAACTTATTTTGCCTTCGTTACAAAACCATGGGGTCAATATCGTTTCAATCGGAAAAATATACGATTTATACAATGGAGTTGGCATCGATCGTTCGTACCCTTCTCACAATAATTCTGAAGGAATGAATAACCTGAAAACACTTTATTCAAAGCAGGTTGATGGCGACAGACTAATATTATTAAATCTTGTCGATTTTGATATGCTGTGGGGGCATCAAAACGATCCAGAAGGGATGAAAAAAGGCCTGGAAGAATTTGATATTTGGCTCGGTCCATTTCTTAAAAATATGCGTAGTGGTGATCTATTATTGATGACAGCCGATCATGGAAACGATCCGACGACTGCTACTACCGACCATTCACGTGAACACGTCCCCCTATTGTCCTATTTAAGCGGAAAACAACAAGGCAAAGATATTGGTGTTCGACAAGGCTTTATGGATATTGGTGCAACAATTGCGGATTTTTTTAACGCGCCTGCACCGGCTCACGGAAAGAGTTTTTATTCTTCTTTTTCATAATCGATCCTGATTGGCCGATTAGAAACGAGTTCAGGTTATTCATCTTTGATTCGTTTGCTATTCTTAGTCAGAGCCCGGCTAATTTGTTGGGATTTTTGTTTAACCGCCGTTCTTAGTTTTTGTTGATCTATACTCAAGACTTTACCGTCTCTCATTAATATCTTACCCGAAACGATGGTGGTAACCACATCGCTGGAATCAACCATGTAAACCAAATGGGATATCACATCATATAGCGGAAGAAGTCTTAGGTCATCGATAGATACCTGAATCATGTCTGCTCGCATACCCGGCTTCAAACGCCCTACGACATCCCCCATGCCGATCGCATCGGCGCCCATACTGGTTGCCATTTTAAGCGCGGTAATGGCAGGTACAACGGTGGGGTCCTTTTGTTGGGCTTTGTGCAAAAGTGCTGCTAATCGCATTTCTTCCCACAGGTCCAAGTCATTATTACTGGCGGCGCCATCGGTACCCAAGCCTACAAAAACTCCCTGTTGCATCATTTGTACAACTGGCGCGATACCCGCAGCTAATTTTAGATTTGAAGTGGGGTTATGAATAACACCAACATTTTTGCCTGAAATCAATACAATTTCTTCATCGGTTGGATGCACCATATGGGCTGCAATCAAAGTGATGCCATCCAACAATCCCTGATCGGCAACGTGTGCAACCGGTGTTGTTTGATATCGCTCCTTAATCATCACGGATTCTTCCTGCGATTCTGCCAAATGAATGCTAACCGGTGCATTTAATCGGCGGGCGTTTTTGGCGACCTGTTTTAAATGTTCTGGGGAAACCGTGTAAGGCGCATGAGGCGCAAAGGCGGGAGAAACCCTCTCGTGCTTTGTCTGCCATTCTTCAACGTATTTAATGGCAGCTTTAAAAGAATCATCCCACCCGTTAAATCCGGGGCTGGGAAAATCGATGGAGGGCGATCCAACAATTGCTCGTAAACCGCAATCTACCACTTGCTTTGAGATGATTTCCGGATAGAAATACATATCAACAAATGTTGTGGTACCGCCTCGAATCATTTCCCAGCATGCGAGCAAGGTTCCTATTTCAATAAATTCCTGGTTTACAAATCGTCCTTCCATGGGAAAGATATAATTATTTAACCACGGCATCAATTCTAGATCATCGGCCATCCCCCTAAATAACGTCATGGCAGAGTGGGTATGACCGTTGATCAGACCCGGCATTAAAATTCGTCCTTTGCCTTCTATTACCTTGGTCGAATAATAAGATTTTTTTATTTCACTGTGACTACCTAGCGCAATAATTCTATTGCTACTAACAGCAACAGCGCCGTTTTTTATCACCATTTGGTCATCAGTCATGGTGACTAAATATTCACCTTTTACGATTAAGTCGACCTGTATTTTAGCGGCGAAACAATTATCGCCGGTCATTAATAGCAGCGCGAATAAAAACACTTTAGAGGTTATTGCATAGCCACGCCAATCAATTTTGCTGTTATTCATTTTTGAGTGAATCTCGTACAAATAAATCGAAGGCGAAAAAAAGCGCCGTCGAAATACTGCTTCTGATGTAAAAGAAATGAGTAACACTGATACAATAGAAAATTCGACAAATTCTATTGCATAAACTCATCTATTTCCTTTTTACTAGGGACCGAAGGTTGAGCGCCGAGCCTGGTAACAGCAATTGCTGCAGCAGCATTGGCAAATTTTATGGCATCTTCCATGCCGCTATCGCTGCAAAGTGCTGTTGCCAAAGAACCACAAAATACATCCCCTGCTGCGGTAGTATCTAAGGTCTCAACTTTATTGCCCGGAATCAATCCAGTGAAATCATCGCTATCCACATAGGCGCCTTTGGCGCCCAAGGTAACTATAACAACACTCGGCCCTTTGTCACGTAATAGCCGAGCAATTTTGGCCACAGAATCTTCGCCCTGGAGCTTTTCGCCACTGACAATTTCTGCTTCGGTTTCATTGACCACTAATGTATTGATCCTTGTTAGTGCAATATCACTTAGCGGTTTTGCCGGGGCAGGATTGAGTACCACTTTAGTGTTCCAATCTTGCGCTTTTTCTAATAGATATTCGACGCTTTCCATTGGAATTTCTAACTGCATCAAAATCAAATCCGACTTCTTTAGCTCTTCCTCCGCGGCATCAATTTGCGCTTGTTTAAGATAATAATTAGCACCGGGAGCCACTGTAATTGAATTCTCACCATCGTCACCAACAAAAATTAATGCTGTACCGGTACCGATTGCATCTGTTTGTGTCATAAAACGGGTGTCGATCCCTTGCGCACTAAAACTGCTAATCGCGGTGTTACCAGCGCTGTCAGTTCCGACGCTGGCAACAAAAAGAACGTCACCACCTGATTTTGCTGAGGCCAGTGCCTGGTTTGCACCTTTTCCGCCAAACGTCTGAGAAAAACGCCCTTCCCCCACAGTTTCTCCGCGAGCAGGAATATGGCTAACCTGCATAATCATGTCTTGACCAAAACTCCCAACCACCGCTATTTTTTTCATTTTAACTTTTCCTCAAATATGAATGGAATCAATACTTAGACTGTCTCGACCGAAATTATACGGTTATGGATTTCGAGTCTGATTGATTGCTATTTAACCTTTTGCGAATATGATTAATGTGAGACCTACAATAAAGCTAACAAACATCGCTGTAATAAGTTTATTAGTTCCCGCGGGTGCATCAACAAACTCTTTCCAGACAAATACGCCCCATGCGGCCGCGACCATCGTCGCTCCTTGACCGAGACCGTAGGAAATAGCCGGACCGGCTGAACCGCTGGCAATAATATTTAATGACAAACCTGTACACCAAATAACGCCACCCAAAATGCCTATCATATGTAGCTTAGGTGAGCCCTTGCTGATGTAGTCCCCATATCCGACAGGGGCACCGCCAGAGATTGGTTTATACATAAAAAATGAATTGAAAATAAAGTTGGAGAACAAGACGCCTAGTGAAAAAATAAACACTGAAGTGTAAGGTGTCAGCAAACCAGCAGTCGGCTGAGCAAAATTTTCTGGTAACGTTTTTGCGATAAAACCATAAAAGAAACCCATTAATACCCCAGAGGCAATTGAAATCCCGATGCCCTTACCAACGCCTTTATTAGCTCCGTCAGCACGGGTGCTTTGCAGCCGCTTATAACTTATTGCGTTGATAATAATCGCCACAGTTACCAGCGCTACACCGGCAAAAATAAATACCGGATCGCCAACCGGACGTTTTATATAGTTATCGACTACACCTAATACTAACGCTAAGCCGATCGCTATCGGGAACGCCACAGCCATACCCGCAATATCGATCGCCGCGACCAGCAGAAGGTTGGCGATGTTGAAAATGACTCCGCCGATTAAGGCTGAAATGACGACTTCGGTATCCGCTTGTTGAATATTTTCAATAAACCCTTGCCCTTCACTTCCGGTAGAGCCAATGGTCAGTCCCAGAATTAAAGAAAATAACATGACGCCTATCGCATAATCCCAATAGAATAACGGAAATGCCCATTCTTTACTGGCGAGTTTTTGAGTGTTTGCCCAAGAGCCCCAGCAAATCATAGTAATGACAATTAGGGTTACGGCCACGGTATAGGATTCAACAATAAACATAGGGATTACTCCTCTTCTTTTGATTTTCTGTTAACTTTTTTGAACCAACAATCGCTACAATTTAGCGACATATTGAATTTTATTTTTTCTACTTCTAATCCTTTTTCCCCTGTGGCGTGCTTTCCTTGAATTTAGGCCAATCTGCCACAATAGCATCAACAACCTTGCTTCCAACTATGTAAGCAGACTCCAATGCTGCTCCCATTCCACTGTAGTCCTCACCGTCTTTAATTAAATTCTCAGCGGCGGTGACTCCCGGTGGCTGCATGGTGTAATTACTAACTGTCCTTAAAACCATAAAACGGTTGACGTCGGCCTTCCCGGCAGTCGTTAGATAGGACAATGACTGATAACTACCTGTGTCTTCCATAGCAGAAGTGACAAATTTTCCCTTGCCATCCGTCCAATAACTTACCCATTTATTGGCCCAATCATTTAATAATTCGCCGTGCCAAAAAGTCATGCTGGCCATATGATCGCCTTTCATTACAGTTGGTGGCAATAACGCCTTGCTGAATCCTTTATAATGGTTTCGAGCCTTCTTTATCCCTTCGGAGTCTGCTAAAACTATATCTTTTGTGGTTTGATATGCCCACTGGGCTAGTTCTGGATTCAGTCGAAAGACTTCGCTTTGGGGGGCAGGTCGATTGGTATCATAAGGTCCTTTGGAAAATAGCGGAAAATAACCCGTAGGCCATTCTTTTGGCATTTCTCTAGAATCTATTTCATGGGCATAATCACCGTCGACTAAGTACTCGGCCCAAACAGCCGAGCCCAGCGATACATCGTGAGGATCGCCTCCTGAAATTCCCGCAACCAGCCAGTATGAGTGGCTAAAGTCAAAACGAGGGTCTAAACCAAGTGCCATCACAGCAGACGAGGAACGTGAGGTTCCCATGCCCGTCACAATGCCCAAAACACCAGTCTTTTCATTCATATAAATATCGTGATGAGATTGGGGAAAAGCGAATCGTTTAGTTAATCCATGCCGCTCTCGCCAATATTGAAATTCACCGGGACTATCACCTGTATCCTCACCAAACTCAAACATGGTTATTATAACGACTTTTACTTCAATGGCTTTTTCCTGAACCGATCCTGGATTAGCTTTTTGTTCGCAGCCGGTTAAGCCAATGAATGCCATTGCTACAATGCCACATAACATCAGTAATTTTTTGTGATTAAACCTTGTCATAATGATTTTAATCCTGCACTTAAAAAATCGCTTCCAATTACAAAAAAATACCGAAGACGAATCTTCGATATTTTTGCTGGTTGCTTAGAACCGATAGCGAACGCCCAGTTGCATTTTCCATACCGATGGTACCTTGGCAACCGTTGGCTGAGGTTTGGTAAAGTTGCTATACACATATTGGCCATTTTCAATCGTAGCATCGACAACTGGCGCGTTAAAAGGTTGTACGTATCCTTCTACACGTCCCCAATCATCGTTGATCAAATTAGCCAGATTTTCTATGTCAAAAATGACTTCGAGCACCTGGTCATTGCCGAACTTAATTTCCTGCAATAGTCGAAGGTCATAACGATTGATCCAACTGCTAGAACATGAATGTCGTCTTGAAATCGTTCCACCTTTTCCTGATAGACAATCGTTCGAATTGATATAGTCAAAAAACGCAGCAGTATCGAACCCGTTGGCAAATGAAACCAACGGGTCATCTGGTCCAGTCGGAACATAAAACGATTGAGAATTAAATGCATCCCAGTCGGCAAAATCAGAAAATGGGAAGCCACCGAAACTATCAGCCGTTCTCATTGTATAACTAAAATGACGACCAGAACGCCCAGAGTAAGCTAAAGAAACGGTCGTCATGTTTTCACCGAAAAGAACTTTATTCCAGGTAATATTACTTACGATACTATGCCGTACCTCAAATTCAGAGTTATATTCTGTATCGCTTTGGAAGTCAGCATTTGCGGGCATAGAATACCCTTCAAAGGCAATAAACGCATTACCAGGATTAACTTCGGTAATATCTTGATAGGTATATCCAAAATCAAAATGGAAAGTTCCGCTGTCCTCTGTTTCAAAAACTTTACCGGCACTCACACTCCAGACAATTCCACCACCTTTACTGGTATTTTCTAACATTAGATCAAACGGTGCGACGTCATCGTAGATAGGACGCCCATCCGGTGCTGTGCCAACTTGTTGAAAATTTAATTCTGTATACTTAGCAGCATTATTCACTTCCGAGAAAATGACTTCAGTGCTCAATAACCACTCATTACCTAAAAAGCCAAGATCTTGTCTACGGTCAAATCCCAAATTTAACTTCCAGATGCTAGGAATTTCAAAGTCTGGTGAAATCGAATTTGTGTCGCCATTAATGTTAGTACTACCTCCAAATCCACCTGCTGCGAGGCTATCAAGAATTTCCTGGGGAGTCGAATGTCCATCCGAACAGCCGCCGAAGCAACCGGTAAACACTTTTCTTCGACCATCATTGCCATATGAGTTAGATAACCAAACATTAGGCGCACCACCACCGAACAAACCCAAGCCACCTCTAAAAACGGTATCGTCGTCATAATCGTAAGTAAATCCAACGCGAGGTTCAAATAAAGACAAACCATCGAAATTTTCCTGATTATTAAAACCGTGACGATCGACAAAATTAGGATTAAGTTCGGGTTTATCGCTATTAGAATAGCTACTATATCTAAAACCATAACTAAGGGTTAAGTCCTCTGTCACGCTCCATTCGTCCTGTAGATAAATAGTATCCACCGTATATTGGAATTGATCCACAGCGTCTAAGGGATTGCCACTCAATGCGTTTTGGTAAACATGGAATCCCAAGTTATTTTCAAAATCACTTACTGAAGCAAACTCAACAAAACCAAGTGAACCGAATACAAATAAGTTGTAGATATCTAACTTTTCATGCTCCCACCCAAAAGTTAACTTATGATCTTCATTAAGGTAGTAATCAGCTTTTAGCTTTAGTGCAAATCTTTCGTTATTCAGTTTATTAGCATGACGAAACATGTCTGGGCCAATATACAGCTGACCACCATTATCCGTCGTGATTAACATCTGTTCGAAATTAGCGCCGAGAAGTGGATCTTGAGATGTCACCACTTTTTTATTAGAAATTTTTATTTCTGTGGATAGATCAGCGGTCCAATCTGAAAACAGCTGTAGGCTATAGGTTTTTAAAGTTTCGGCCTGGTTGTATCGATTAGATTCAGCAGTTGTCCATGGCTCACTGGGGAAAGTTTCACCCCAGTAGTCACGAACCGTATTACCCGAATTATCTTGATGCGTTAAGGATGCTCTATGGTCCTCATTAATGTACCAGTCCAATTTTAATAGTATTTTTTCATCGCTTTCTTCTTTAGGTACGTTGTAACCCCCAATGTCGTAGTTCCAGACATCGTTGGCTATTTGAGCAATCTGATCAAAATCCGCTTGAGTAATACCAATTCTCTCATTCGCTTCCGTGACACCGTTTTGATTATCTAAAGTAAATTGATAAGGTGAAGTGGACTCGAATTTTTCATAAGACAGAAAAAAGAACAACTTGTCTTGAATAACCGGACCACCTATTGTAAATCCGTAAGTATCTTCCTCGAAATCACCAATATTTAGATTTTCACCTTTGCTCTTGTCGCCGATTAAGCTTTCACCAGAGCGAAAATAGAACGCCGAACCAGAAAATTCATTGGTGCCTGATTTTGTAACGACATTGACGTTACCGCCTTGAAAATCTCCATAGGTAACGTCATGAGGTGCAATATTGACTTCCAGCTGCTCTATGGCATCCAGAGAAATTGGTGTGCGTCGCCCTGGATATCCATTTTTGTTGAGGCCAAAATCATCGTTTTGTTTAACGCCATCAACGGTCAAACTATTACTACGAATATTACCTCCGGCGATTGAAAGCGCAGGCCCACCATCAACGCCCAAATCCACCATTACCTTTGAATTTCGTTTCAATATAGACTTAATGTCTCGACTGATGGCTGCGGTGTTCGATATATCCCTTTCGTCAAATTCATAGCTTGGCCCCTTTTTGAACGAGCCTGCCATCGCTCTGGTACCGACGACGGTCACAACAGTCCCTGCTGAATCTTTATTGGTGGCACTCATTCGCACGCTTTTGGTACGACCTACTTTAAGATAAAGCTCGGTAATGTCGCTCGCTTTATAGGTTGAATCATCGTTGAGTGTTATCGTATACGGGCCGCCAACGTTTAAGCCACTCAACTGAAACACACCATTTTCCGATGTAGTAACAAGCTTTTTCCGCCCTGTAGGATTGTGTATTACAACCACTGTTTGATTAGCTACCGGTGAACCTTCTGAATCAACCAGAACACCCCTTATTCCCGATGATGTCCCGACTCCCATAACCTGACTGCTAACCAAAAGGCTGCAGATAAAAAATATGGCTATTTTAATTATTTTACCCATCGTTTCTCTCCCGACTTAAATGTATACAACTTGTTATAAGTATTTCTATTTCAATTATGAAGATGAACCAGTCGAAAAAATAGACCACCCCTTCCTTATGAGACGAAATACGTCAGTACTACTTACCTAACCCCACGCTTCTCAATATCAATTCAACAACTTGCGCGGTCTTTTGCTGATATTCTTCTTCTGTATATCGACGTCCATTGTTTAAAATTTCGATCTGTCTTCCAAAATCAGCATAGTGCTGAGTCATCGACCAAATCATATAAAAAAAAGCATTTGGATCTACCGGAATAATGTCGCCATTGTCGATCCATTTACGTATGACTTGAATTCTATCCTCTAGCCAACTCTTGAGTGTAGTCTCCAAAAACTCACCAACGACGGTTGCGCCGTGCAACACTTCATTCGCCCAAACCTTAGATGCAAACGGTCTCTGCCTTGAAAAGGCCATTTTCGCTTCAATGTAGTGAGTCAAGGCAACTCTCGGTTCTTTGTATTCATCAAAGGCCTGCGCAGCCACCATCCATTCATCTAATATGCGTTCCAGTACATCGCGATAAAGCAATGACTTAGTCTTAAAGTAATAATGTATATTTGCTTTAGGTAGTCCCGCCTGCTTCGAAATCCTTTCTGTCGTCGCGCCCTTAAAACCATACTGAGCAAAAACTTGTTCAGCGGCTTGCAGAATATTTTTTTCGTTGGCTTCTCTTATAATTTCCTTTTGATCTTTCATTTATGCCTCAACTGAGAAGATCAAACTTCATCCAAGCGATCTTCTTGATATTGTTTGAGTGGTTTCTTCCACCACTAATTTAGTCAGGACCCGCGCTAAATCTTTGATGTAGAAAAATACTCCAACTCGGTGTCTGGCGAAATCGACGCCAGTATGTTTTCGGTCATCTTTTTCTGACTTACTTTTGTTAGTTGTTCAACCAAAACCACTTTTCTTATAGGTGCCGCTTCGAGCGTAAAGCCTGTAAATATCATCTTGCTGAGCGCGCCCACAATCGGAGTCAGACTCGGATTAAAGGCTGCATTTTCCGCATAACGACCGATAAAAACTTCTCCGCTAACCAGTTGAATAGAGCATCCAGCATAATTCCTGGAGTAGGGTGCGTAAGAAAAATTAGCCTGTTGTAGCGTACTAATCACTAATTTACAGTTGCAATTTTCTACAAGACTTAGCCCTTTAGGTGAATCACATGATTCGATTAAGGACTCATCAGACCCTAATTCCTGCGGCCCAAATGCCATCGGCAGTAATAGTGTTAAGTCTTTACTCGTCCATCCTTTTTTATTCGTCGCATCGGTTAGGTTATCGTTATCTATTACAATCAACAAAGGTTTCTGTGCGGCAACCTCATATAAAAATTGACGGCAATGTCCACAAGGAGCCGCAGAAATCGCGATGGCGGTAATCCGTCTTTCCGCCGCCAGCCATGCATTTGAGACAGCGGACTGTTCGGCATGCAATGTATGACACAAGCCTTGACCCGAAAACTCCATATTCGCTCCGAGATATAAATTAGCACTGCCCTGTTGATCTTTAATATCTCCTTTGACAACTGCGCCAACTTTAAAATCTGAGATTGGAGCCACCGCAAAAGATGCCGCTAATGGCACCAATTTCAACATCAATTCTTCGACCGATATAGCAAGCTGTTGGCAAACCCGCTTACACGCTTCAAAACCTAAAATACCGTTATTTTTAACGATACTGTCAATATCCTTTTTGACTTCATCTGGAAAATATTTTAGATAGTTCTTCATTTTATTGGTCGATTATCTTTTCCAAAGCGCCCGAGTCGAATATGGTTCAAAATGATATAAAAAATCCAGCTAATGCGGCGCTCATCAAATTGGCAAGTGTTGCAGCAAACACCGCTCTTAGTCCCATTCTTGCAATTTCGGTTCGCCTGGATGGGGCGATACTACCCAAGCCTCCCAGTAAAATTGCAATTGACGATAAATTGGCAAAACCACATAAAGCAAAAGTTACGATCACTTGTGAATGTGGTAATAAACTCGCTTTGACCTTCACAAACTCAACGTAAGCAACAAATTCATTGAGAATTACTTTTTGGCCTATCAAACTACCCACTGTATTAGTCTCTGCCCATGGAATTCCGATTAAATAGGCGATTGGTGAAAATACATAACCTAAAATCTTTTGCATCGTTATATCTGGATATCCAAACCAACCGCTAATACCGCTGATGGTTCCGTTTAGTAAGGCTATCAGGGCGATAAAAGCGATTAACATCGCACCAATATTTATCGCTAATCTCATCCCACTCACGGCACCAGCCGCCGCCGCATCAATAACATTTGCATGTTTTTCATTTTGATCAAATATCGCATGCTCAATATCGACTTCAACGCTTTTAGTTTCAGGTTTGATAATTTTAGCCATCAACAATCCACCTGGCGCCGCCATAAAGCTTGATGCAATTAAATATTTCAATTCAACTCCCATATTGGCATAACCGACCAATAAAGAACCCGCGATAGATGCCATCCCGCCCACCATTATGGCGAAGAGCTCAGAACTTGTAGCGCGATCAATGAATGGTCTGACAATTAAGGGCGCTTCCGTTTGACTAACAAAAATATTAGCCGTTGCTGACAAAGACTCGGCGTGGCCCGTCCCCATGGCTTTTTTAAAAAAGCCCCCGATGACGTTTACCACCTTTTGCATGATCCCCAGATAATATAAAACGGACATTAATGCTGAAAAGAAAATCAAAACCGGTAGCACATTGAAAGCAAAAATAAACCCCAGTTTTTGCCTGCCTAAGTCTCCAAATAAAAAGACGATACCGTCATTTGCATAGTTAATGACGGATTGGATCCCACTTGAAACGGATACCAGTGCAGATTGTCCGGCGGGTAAATATAAAACCAATGCGGCAAAAGCCGCTTGAAGCGAAAATGCGACACTGACGGTGCGTAGATTGATCGCTCTACGGTTATCCGAAAATAAAACGGCAGCGGCCAAAATGACCGCCATTCCGATCACGCTCATAAAAAAAGCCCATCATTTTAATAGTTATAATTATGTTTATACCCGTTCCACCTCAAGATGCATGTTTCAGTGCTCAGCTAGAATATTTGAGCAAGGCGCAACTTGCAGGGAATGACTAGTCCTTTCCAAAAGTTGTAACGCGGTTCAAGTTTTCTAGCTGAGCACCCATCGGGCAAGGCTAGAAACAAACAGCTACTCGGTTAAACGTTAAACAGATCGACCGTTACTAATTTCTGTAATTTGTCCGCGTACAAGCCAAACTATCACGAACTGACCAAATGGTCAACTTCTTGAAAACAACCGCTGTTTGGATGATTCTGCTAATGCAAGTGTCACTTAATTGAAGCGATTACAGATTGAGCTCTGGCAAATGGATACCCTTTTGAGTTTTTATTTCCTCATGACTGCAACCTAATAACTCGTGGGGAAAAACTAACCAATCATCAGTTTCTTTCAGGTAAAAGTCCGGTTTGATACTAGTTACATTGCGATTGGGTTTGTAATAAACGGTTGCTACTTTAATCACTTCAGGGGTATTTCGCCGGCAAGTATGTCGAAGTTTTTGGATAAGAGCTTCAACCGATCGACCGCTATCAAATACGTCATCAACAATAAGCAAGCTGTCTTCCGCGTTTATATTATTAACAATGTATTCCAGTCCATGCACTCGGACCTCTTTTTGTTGCTCTGTGCCCACATAACTGCTGGTACGAATAGCAATGTGGTCGGTTCTCACACCGTAATAGTCCATGACTTCCTGAACCGCTATACCGGTTGGAGTGCCACCTCGCCAGATCGCAACGATAAACTTGGGTTTAAAACCTGTTTTTAATATATTAATTCCAAGCTCAAACGACATATCGAGTAGTGACTGAGCACTTATAAAAGTTTTATCCATAACAAATAACCAAAATTGAAGCCCGTTATTAATCTCGGGCGATTGATAAATTAGCAGTGTCTTCGGGTTGTATTTGTTCCAAAGCTATCGAGCCAAACTAAATTTAAGCGCCGTCATCTAAAACGTCTTCGATGATTTTTCTTTCTTGAGTTAGCGTTTCTGGCTCTTCTTTTGATATGGGTAATATTGCGTTCAACAAGATGGCTACGATCCCGCAGAGTGATATACCTTGCAGCGACCAATCGTTATTTCCGACGGCCATGCCACCAACGCCAAAGACTAATGTGGTTCCAACAATCACCAAGTTACGTTGATCGCTTAAATCGACTTGTGCTTTGATCAAAAGGTTCATGCCAACTCCTGCGATTGAACCAAAAAGCAAGATTAAAATACCGCCCATGACCGGCGTTGGAATAGCCTGCAAAGACACACCAAACTTAGCGACAAATGCGAGAGCAATAGCAAATACTGCAGCATAAGTCATTATTACCGGATTGAACATCTTCGTTAAAACCACCGCACCAGTCACTTCACTGTAGGCCGTATTAGGTGGACCACCAAAAAGCGCTGCGACCGATGTCGCCACGCCGTCACCTAACAGGGTTCTATGCAGACCGGGTTTTTGAGTAAAGTCTTTACCGGTTACGCTACTAATTGCCAGCATATCTCCAACGTGTTCAACGGCTGGGGCGATGGCGACCGGAAGCATAAATAAGATAGCGGTTAAATTAAATTCTGGTGTAATAAAATTTGGTACCGAAAACCAAGGTGTTTGAGCCAGAGCCTGTGGGGCTTCAATCATTCCCATGAATGCAGAAAGCAGCGAGCCGACTATTACGCCACATAATATCGGCACCAACCGGTACATTCCTTTAGCGAAAGTTGCTACCAATAAAGTTGTAATCAGAGCAGTCATGGATACCAACAGGGCATCAGTATAGGGAAACAATTCCACCGTTCCATCACCGCTCTTACCCATCGCCATATTGACTGCTATTGGTGCCAATCCTAGACCGATCACCACTATAATAGGACCGGTGACTACTGGCGGCATTAGTTTGTGCAAAAAACCGGGTCCTTTAACGGCTACAACTGCAGACAACATCATAAAAACCAACCCTGAGCACATTAACGCCCCCATAGCGACCGGCATTCCCCAAGTTTGAACGCAGTAAGTAATTGGCGCTATAAATACAAAAGATGAGCCAAGAAAAATAGGCACCTGCCGTTTGGTCAGAAACTGAAAAATTAATGTGCCTAATCCAGCAGTAAAAAAGGCAACGCTAGGATCCAGTCCGGTAATTAACGGCATGAGTACCAATGCGCCAAATGCAACAAATAACATTTGCAGCCCAAATAAAGCAGTCTGAGCCTGGCTAGTGCCACTAAAACCTTGTTGCATTTAATTTCCCCTTTTTTGTT
>CAZOBX010000029.1:0-25286 GCA_964578045.1 uncultured Kangiella sp.
TTCTGAAGATCTGTTTCCTTGGCCAAATGAAGCAATGATAAAACAAGATATGTGTCGCAGCGATGAACGTCAAAGCGAATGGTGTTTAAGTGATAAAACACTTGGCGATTATATCTTAAATCTCTGATAAAATGTATTTAGCTCTTTATTTAAGCTAAAACGAATTAATCGCGCTTAAAATCTCAAAGCGCAATGTTCGATATTTTCTAAAATATGTAGTGTCCACGCTTACCTTTATTTCAATAGTAGGAAGAATATCAAGTATCATGATTAATAATAAGGTAAAAATAACATGAACAAAATCATATTAACTACCCTACTTTCAATGCTTCTGTTTGGCTGTGTTTCCGATGTCTCAGATGATCGTATAAATCTGGGTCCAGACGAATCACCCAAAATCTCAGCAAGAATTATGCAATTGGGCTGCAACATAACAGTCGCTCCTGGAGATTCATTTGCAGGTGCTTTTAGCAAAATGAAACCAGGGCACCTATTATGCTTACAAGATGGTGTTTATTTTCAACAAATGGATATTCCATCAAACACTCATGTCAGAGCATTAAACGACGGAAAAGTCGAGATTAATGGCCAAAAGGTAAACTCTCGCTGGCGAGCTACGTTAACGTTACATGGCAATAATTCAAGTGTAAGAGGTATAAAGGTTCGTCATGCTGCAACAAATGCAGATACCTGTAATATTGCGGGAACTAATAATACAATGCGCATCATGTCTTGCTCTCACGGAGGTAAACATAAGCATAAAATACCACTCAAAATATCGGGCTCGGGTCATCTAATTGAAGACAGTTGGTTTTACGGAAAAGGAAGGTATGTTGTTCAATGTTTCAAAGGAACAAACATCACTTTTCGCCGCAATGTCGCTCGCTGGGATAGCACTAACTTGGACACCTTAAGTGAACCAAATGCAACCTACGCTATATATAATTGTTCAAATATGACTATTGAAAATAATATTAGTCTTGACTATGCTCGTTCTTTTCAAGAAATGCGCTTTGGTGCCGATTTTTATTCGCCTCAAAACTGCCGAGTTTGGAAACAGGGGAACAATAACAATCACTATTTAGGCAACTATGTTATCAATCATGCCTTGGGTAACTTAAACCGAAAAAGTTTGCGTTTTGAAGCTGATTGTACGGCCAAAGATAATGTGGTCAACGACTTTTATGTTCGTAGTTCAGACTATGGAATAGTCATTAGTCGACAAGAAACGGGTTTGATACTCGAAAACTGTACCTTTATTGATATTGTAAACCGTAATGTTGCAGGTAGAGGAGAAAATTTGAACAAGGATTGTTTAGGAGCCGCAGAAATCGGAGCTAAATACATTAACCGAGTTAAAGTATCTGTAAGCTTGTTCCCTTGGTCAAATGAAGATCAAATAAAAGAAGACATGTGTAATAAAGATGAGCGACAGAGTGACTGGTGTCTAACTGATAATACACTTAGTGAATATGTGAAGGGGATTTAATTAACCTGCTGGAGCGAACAAATCCCGTAACTTGCTAACTTCAAGTAAGTGTATATCAATAGGATAAATGCTCTCGGTATTTGAAAGATCCTTAGTCGGTATGGCTTCAAGCCTAATAACTTAATTTAAATAACTAATTACGGATTGTTTACTCAGGTATCGGTTTGGATTATAATTCACTTTTTCGTCGAAAGAATGAAAGCTGCAATTTCCCGACTAAAAGAGTTAGTCCTGTTATCTAAAGCTATAATATTAAAAGGGATATCAAATAGTGGCTAATTTATTACATCAGCTCATCAATCACTCTGCAAATCGTTGGCCAAAATCAGTTGCCATTCAAGAGAAAAACTCTTCGGTTTCCTACCAAGAACTCCACTCAAACACGACAAAAATCGCAAACTTAATTACCCGGATTGGTGTACAGAGAGGTCAACGAATTGGGTTACTTGCCCATAAATCGATCGCCGCATATTTAGGCATTTACGCCACTTTGAAATCCGGTTGTGCATATGTGCCGTTAGATCGAAGAGCACCAGCAGAAAGGCTAAGTTACATATGTAATGATTGTCAAATTGATACTCTAATAGCGACCAAGCAGGTTTGGTCGAAACTAAAACAAATATTAGAAAATAATAATACAATTAAGTCGGTTATTATCCTAGACTCATACGAGCCAGAAGAATTAAGCAACGTAAAAGTGCTAACGCTATCCGATGTGGAACATCAACCAACCGAACCAATACAAAACTTTAATATTGTGGATTCAGACTTAGCTTACATTCTCTATACCTCAGGTTCGACTGGCAAACCAAAAGGTGTAATGATAAGTCACCATGTTTCGATGTCTTTTGTGACCTGGTCCTGTGGACATACATCATTGGCAAATAATGACCGGGTGTCGGGCCATGCCCCACTCCATTTTGACCTTTCAATTTTTGATATTTTTGCGACGGCTCTCGCGGGCGCCACTTTATTACCAGTCCCCGATGGCGCATCGACCTTCCCTACTCGCTTGTTAGATTGGATGATTGATAACCGAATTAATGTCTGGTATTCAGTCCCATCTATATTGTCAATGATGACCCAAAATCCAAAATTCGAAACAGAGAGCTATCCCGATCTCCGTCTGATTATTTTTGCCGGAGAAGTATTCCCAGTACCCTATTTAAAGCAGTGGTTAAATTGTTTACCCGATCTAACTTTTATGAATTGGTTTGGTCCTACAGAAACCAACGTTATAACCAGTTATACCGTAACAATAACTGCAGATAAACTTTCAACTCCCGTTCCGATTGGACGTACAACAGACAACGCCGATCTTTATTGTTTAGATGAAAAAGGAAAATTGGTAACCGAGCCCGGAAAAAGCGGTGAATTGTTTGCAAGAGGCCCTTGCGTGGCTCTCGGGTATTGGGGAGACAAAGAAATAACCAATACCAAGTTCTTATCTAATCAAAACGATCCATACCTTCAAGATCGGACTTTTAAAACAGGTGATATTGTTTCATTAAATGACAAAGGGGATTTCATTTTTCAAGGTAGAAACGACCACTTAGTAAAATCACGAGGATACCGCATCGAGCTGGGTGAAGTTGAAGCCGCCTATTACCAACAGGAAATGGTCAGCGAAGTCGCAGTTATTCCTTTTACAGACGATTTAATTGGCAACAAACTGGTAGCGTTTATTGCAACCCAAAATTCCTCACATCAAGATTATCAAAACGGTGATCAAATATTTGTAGAAAAAACACGGGTCAAGAATTTGATTAATGAGGTTCTGCCAAGCTATATGATTCCATCAGAAACCAAAATATTACCTACTTTACCAAAAACAACCAATGGTAAAATTGACAGGCAAAAACTTTTTAAACAAGGTTATAATTATCAAACCTAAACTATTTATATCAGGAGTAAAAAATGGACGACTTAAAAAAAGTAATTAGTGAATTTATCAGTACGGAAATAATGCATGGAGCAAAAGGTAATACATTGGCCGCGGATTGCCAACTTCTAGATGAAGGGATTCTAGATTCTCTTGGTCTACAGCAGCTAATTACTTTTCTTGAAGCTAAATATGACATTATGGTTGATGATGATTATCTAATGCCAGAATATTTTACCAGCGTAGAAACCATCTCTGCTTTAATAGATAGTATACGAAAATAACTGATACAAATTAATATTGAGGGATAATAATGAGCCAGAATAACACTGAAAACTCAGCTGACATTGCAGAACCCAAGGAAAAAACTCGCGAACAATTAATGCAAGTTTGTCATAACTTAGCCGATATTTTCAAAACTCGTGCGGCAAAATATGACAAAGAAGGTTCATTTCCAGTCGAGAATTTCGAAGACCTAAGATCCGCAGGACTACTGGGAATGATGGTTCCCAGAGAGTTCGGCGGTTGGGGCTGTAATTTTTTAACCTACACTAAGGCGCTAGAAATTTTATCAACCGGGGATGCGTCCACTAGTTTAGCATTCAATATGCACAATATTACGGTTGGAAGTTTGGCTGAAATTCCGGCAGCACCAGCCGACGATAGACGATCAGGCGCAATCAACAGTTTTCGGGAATGGATTTTTAAAGAAGCCGTAGACGGAAAAAAGCTATTTGCCTCTGCAGCTTCTGAGCCAGGTATTGGTGCTCATTTTAGTAAATTGAAATCGAGTTATGAACGGACCGAGGGTGGCTTTATTTTAAACGGAACTAAATCATTTGTTTCAATGGCAGGCTATGCAGATTATTATGTGGTCGCGGCGAAAGCCAGCCACTCTAAATCAGTACAGGCCGCGGTCTCATTTCTAATTGTAGATAGAGAAACCCCCGGCTCACATATGGACGATATCTGGGATGTTCTGGGTATGCGGGCAACCTCTACTAATCCTGTTCATTTTAAAGATTGTTTCGTCCCCAAAGATCGACTCTATATGGCATCCGAAGGAATGGCACTATATAAAATTGCCCGAGAACCACACTGGTTAGCCGGTGGATACTCTGGCGTTTATTTGGGGATCATGACGGCAACCTACGAGTTCTTAGTAGCCTTCCTTAAAAAGAAAAAGCTTCCTGGAACCGAAATTCCATATTCCCAGGATCCATTGATTCAACATCAAATGGGGAAATTTTACAGCGAGCTTACCTCAGCAAGACTAGCGGTCTATCATGCTGCGAATCTGGTCGATAGCGCTCGAGGATCCGATGAGGCAAATGCGGCGATTCATCACGCTAAATATCTGGTCAGCGAAAGCGGACCTAAGTTGGCGGCTGATGCGATCCGGATGTGTGGCGCATCAAGTATTAGTAAGTTTTTTCCGTTAGAACGCTATTATAGAGATTCTCGTTGCGGAGCTTTGCAACCAGCCTATAGCGATGAATGTCTCACCTATCTAGGTAAAGCAGCTTTCGGTGCAAATCTAAAAAATCCTATTGAAACCTATTGGTAGGGTATAACAAAATGCAGGAGCAACCACTTTATTTTGAAAATCGCCATGGAAATCAACTGTTTGGCGTTCATCATCCGATAGATCAAGCGCAAGATATTGGGGTTGTATTTTGCCATCCCTTCGGCGAGGAAAAACATCGTTCCTATCGAGCGTTTGTTAACTTTGGCCGTTATCTAGCAGGGCATAATATTACTAGTTTTCGTTTTGATGTAAAAGGCGCTGGTGACAGCGAGGGCGAACTTTGTGAATCAAGTATAGAATCACAAATAGAAGATACTCTGGATGCGATTTCGTTTTTTAGGAATAGAACCAATGTTAACAAGATCGTTTTGATCGGTCTTCGATTAGGAGCTTCAATCGCTGTACTCGCGGCACAAAGAGACGAACGGATCAAAGGTTTAGTTCTTTTGTCCCCAATCAATAAAGGGGCTAATTATTGGCGTGAACTACTACGTACCAAACAATTTGCCTCGATTTCTTTGAAACAACCGGCTACCAAAACTTCGGTATTGATACAGCAGCTAGAGTCAACCGGGTTAATAGAAATTGAAGCTCAAATGCTTGGTATTGATTTTGTCGATCAATTGAAATCGATTGATTTGTTGCAACAGATAGAAGAGTATACTGGCGAATTATTGGTCACCGGATTGGCCCGCGACAGCCTCGGTAAAGAATTATCTCAAAAACTGACCGAACAACATGCTTTGTCAGCTCATTCAAGCCAGCTTTGGTGTGAAGAAGAGCGAGATTATTGGAGTATATTGAGTCTGTACGATCAATATAATCCACATGCAACTTACCAATATACAAGGGATTGGTTAACAGAAAAAGGATTATCTAGTTGAGCGCGTATATGATAGATGCCACAAACAGTATGAAACGTTTAGGTAGCAAAAAAATTCTCGCAATTGAAGCACCAAGCGGAAAATTATTTGCGCTACAACAAACACCTGCTAATGAGGTAAAATTGTGCATCGTAATGCTCAATTCTGGCATGCTAAATCGATCCGGCCCGCAAAGACTTTATTGGACTTTTGCCCAACAGGCATGTAATGAACGAATAGCTGTAGTTAGAGTAGACTTGGCTGGAGTCGGCGACAGTCTAGCCGAAACATCGGAAACTCATTTTGATAACCACCGCAAAGAAGATGTCAATGCAGTGATCGACTATGTTCGCTCAGAGTGGCCCAAAGCAAAAATAATATTACAAGGGTTATGCGCTGGCTCCCGTGTCTGTTTTAAGACCGCCGTTGAGAATCCAAATGTGTCCGGCCTGCTCGCCTGGTCCACGGAAATTTACACCGCCTCACAAAATATGCCTCAATCTCCCCACGAACCAGAAGATCGGCTAAGCGAGTACGAAGTTTCTGATACCTTGTCCAGAGTTGTTAAATTCCTGATTACTTTTAAGTTTTTAAGGCCGAGTTGGTGGCGAAAGGAATTTCCAAATGGAGAAGGTTTAGTCGATGAGGTCAAACACACTATAAAATGCGCGATTAAAGCAGTCAGGAAAAATGATCCAGAAAGTCAAGGTGAGTTTTTGGTCGCTACTGACGCTTACTTAAGGCAAAAGAGACCAGTCTACTTTGCTTTTGGTGAACACGACGATCGTGCTTTAAGTGAATTTGAATCACGTTTTCCTCAAATCGATACCGATCAAAATTTAACTCAATCCTATCGAGTCATCAATCAAGGTACCCATACATTTTCAACCAAAGACTCTTCCGATGAAGTTATTAGAAGTTCGCTTGATTGGGTAAAGACACACTTCTGTTAAATAAACCTTCGGCTGAAACAGGTAAAACCTTGCTCAGTCAAAAAATGGTAATTCAATTAACCTTCAACCTGAAAACGGCCTAATATTGGCCGTTTAGAAGCAGCTCTTTTAAACTAAGATCCGAATAAACATCACTTTCAATAAGACTTTGCATTGCCCGACTAGAGGCAAAGCACTTTGTAATATAGCGATTTGCCAAAACAAATTTCTTCGTATCGATGCTGCCATCAAAGCTTGATTCCAGCTGGTCCAACAAAAGATTGCCTGCAAGCATGCCTGAATAACAATCGACCATCAAGTGAGCACAGGCAGAAGTGTATTGATCGTCAGATTTCTCTGCTAAAAACGCCGCGCATTGATTAAATATTTCCCTTACCTCAAAAAGTTTCTTTTGTAGCAAATTGAATTTTTCTTCGCCTGCAATTGCAGATGTTCGCGATTGTTTATCGTCGAAATATTCACACAAGACATCCGCTAACACCGCTTTAATTGAAGCCGCCACTTGAACTTGAGAAGTCCCTTCATAAATAGTCGTTATCCTGATATCTCTAACAAATTGCTCTATTCCTGTTTCCCTTATATAACCCATGCCGCCAAAAACTTGTTGTGCTTGATGAGTGACTCTGGTCGAAGATTCGGTCACAACGTATTTGATCATAGGCGATAATAAATTAACTTTAGTTTGTACTTTCCGCATTTGTTTTTGTTTGGTTTTGATTTCAGGGTCTTTGTCTTTATGGGCGGTTATATAATTTTCTAGTTGTACTTTTAAATCCTGCCAATACACACCGTAATAAAGCAAAGCGCGACTGGATTCTAAACTAACCTGCATTTCAACCAGCATATCAGCAACGGCCGGAATATCGACAATCAACATCTTAAATTGTTTACGCTGACCCGCATATTCTAACGCAGCTTCGAATGCTCCTTGGGCAATACCTAATGATTGTGCAGCCACACTAAATCGAGCCTGGCTCAAACTTTCCAAAATGTATTTTGTAAGCCCCATTCGTCGCTTGCCGATTAACTCAGCTGGAGAGTTTTCAAACAATAATTCACAGGTTGGTGAACCATGTAACCCCATTTTCTCCTCGATTCGATTGACCTTAACCGAATCTCCACCAGGACAAATAAACAAACTCAAACCGAAAATATTGTCGGTGTTAGCTTCAGAGCGAGCTAATACCATCAACACTTCACCACATCCATTAGATATAAAATGCTTTGTACCATTTAGTTGCCACTGACCATTTTCATCTTGACTAGCAGCAAGTCTTATCGATTGAAGATCCGAGCCCGCGCCCGGCTCGGTAAGCACGATAGCTCCAATGTACTCACCGCTGGCAAGCTTAGGCAAGAATTTATTCGCTTGCTTTTCATCTCCAAAACGTGCGATTAATTCGCCGACATCCTGATAACCAAACAATGTCATTAAAGAAGGGTCTGCACGAGAAACTATTTCAATCATCATCATATAAATGGAGCAAGGTACATGAGCTCCTCCATACTTCCGGGGTAAAATGGCTCCCATAAAACCTGCTTCAGACAGGTCTTTTCGCGAAGCAATGGTACCATCAGCGTATATGACCCGCCCATCGACTAGTTTAGCCCCTTGTTGATCAACTGATAATCGCCGAGGAGCAATATCACCGGCACATATTTTACCAAGCAATTCGAGTGATATACGGTAATAATCCATTGCGTCTTCAAAATTTGCATGGACTTCGGTATGAGCGCTATCTCTCTGATAGTGGTTTTCCATCAGATCAACAATAGGCTTTAGACTCAAAGATTTAAAATTAAATTGAAGGTCACGATTATCCAGAAAAAAATTTGACATTTATAAGTCCCTAAAACTTCAAATAAGTAGTATCTAATTTTGATCATTCTTTTTACAATGCCAATTTAAAATTATGATCGCTGAAGGAGTCCTGCAGCTGCGTAAATATTGTTTCTCACGAGCCTGATAAACAGCTACCTACTTTAGCCCAATTAGGTCAAATAAGGAAGGACCAAAAAATCAACGCTTCCGATCCATAGCTCGATCGCTAGTGCATCTGTTTATTTTTTTGCTCAATGTATACCAATAAGCAATGCATAGTTTTTCGAACAGATACAAATAGAATCATAAAACTACAATTAACCTAACATTATCCGAAAAAGTCAATGGCTAAGGATTGACTCAAATTACTTATGACTTATAATCGATATTGCTTTAATTAATGGATAATATTTATGCACATAGAGAAAATAAGAACCATTCTTTCCACCCATGGACGATTAGCCCAATCAGTCGATAAGTTGAATGAGAATAGTGACTTATACCATGCAGGATTAACATCGCTCGCAACAGTGGGATTGATGTTAGCTTTAGAAGATGATTTCGATATTGAATTCCCTGATTCAATGCTTAGTCGGAAAACCTTTAGTAGCATTGAAGCCATATCAGACGCAATAGAAGAATTGCAAGAATAATAATATACTTCATTTGGTGTCTAGCACGTCATTTTTGCGAGGCGCTTATCCTAACCAAATACAAGAACAGGGAGTAGTACTAAAATGTCATCGTTACAATCCAGGAATTCACCTGAATATTTAGAACTCTTAGAAAAAATCTATGTGATTTGCAAAGATATTATAGGCCCCAATGCCGATGATGTCGACAAACAAGCAAGATTTCCCATCGAAAGCTTCAACGCAATCAAAGAACTTAAATTACTTAGTGCCTATCTTCCCAAAGAACTTGGCGGAATGGGGCTGGGAATTCATCAAATCTCAAAAATATGTGAAGTTTTAGGTCATTATTGCGGTTCGACCGCGATGATCTATGCCATGCACCAGATCCAGGTAGCTTGTATTTTACATCACTACAAAGATTCGGAATATTTTAGAGACTATTTAATCAAGCTCAGTAATGAACAACGCTTAATCGCATCTGCAACCACTGAAATAGGCATCGGCGGCGACCTACGTTCAAGCCTTTGCGCAGTTGAAACAGATGGCGACAACATCAGATTGGAAAAGAAAGCGCCAGTAATTTCCTATGGTTTGCAAGCAGATGATTTGATCTTAACCGCCAGAAAGAACTCCGATGCAGCCAAGAGCGACCAAGTGCAAGTACTATTGCATAAAGGCGACTATGAGCTCGAACCGATCTCTGGCTGGGATACGCTTGGCTTAAGAGGCACCTGTAGTTCCGGATTTATTGTTAAAGGCAGCGGATGCAAAGAACAAGTCATTCCAACCCCCTTTGCTGATATATTAAGCCAGTCGATGCATCCTTTTGCACATATCACCTGGGCTTCACTCTGGTCTGGAATCGCTTCTAATGCTGTCAATAAAGCAAGAAAAGTCATTAAACGTCAGGCATTAAACAATATCGATGCTCCGCCAATATCCGCGATTCGTCTGGGAGAAGTGGACGCAATCCTGCAACTAATGCGGAGCAATATTGCGAAGCAGGAAGACGAATACGCACAAATGTTGATCGACGGTGATGAAAACGCCTTTACCAATTTTGGTTTTGGAATTCGCACCAATAACCTAAAAATGAGTAGTGCTAATCTGATTGTTGAAATAGTCGGAAAAGCGATGATGATATGTGGTATTGCCAGTTACCGAAACGACTCTCCTATCAGTTTAGGCCGACACCTGAGAGATGCCTACGGTGCTGCACTGATGGTTAATAACGATCGAATTATGCTGCATAATTCAACTTTACTACTAATGCATAGAGAAGATCATTAAATATGTGCGATTCAATTAACTCGACCGATTCAATCAATAACGCTTATAACGAATATCGTGAGCAGCTAATCAATGAAGGCATCTTGCTGCCATCTGGTGTGCAGGGCGTTTACGGTCTCAGTGGTATTTTTGAAGGTGTGGTAGAAGCTTTTGAAGGCTTCATCACTCGAGTAGGGAAAGAACTAAATCCTGAAGTAATGCGATTTCCACCCATCCTAAACCGACAAACTTACTTGTCAACCGACCATATTGAAACCATGCCGGATTTAATGGGCTCGGTTCATTCATTCTTAGGTGGCGAACGAGATCATCTAAAAATGGTACAAAAGAAGGTGGATGGTGAAGACTGGACAAGCGAACTCGAGCCGACTAAGGTGATGATGGTGCCTGCCGCCTGTTACCCACTTTATCCGACAGCGGCCAATACTGTTCTTCCAAAGGAAGGACGTTTAGTCGATTTACGCGCCTTCGTATTTAGGCATGAGCCCTCCCCCGACCCTGCTAGAATGCAAATTTTCAGGCAACGGGAATTTGTCAGACTAGGAACACCAGAACAAGCTCTCGCTCATCGTGACTATTGGCTAGAAAAAGGCAAAGAAATGCTACTTGCAGTCGGGTTGGATGTTGAAACAATAATTGCCAACGATCCTTTCTTTGGTCGTGGTGGGCGTGTTATGGCTGCGACTCAAAAAGAACAGGTCTTAAAATTTGAATTAGTTGCTCCAATTGCCTCCAAAGAGAAGCTCACTGCAATATCTTCGAGCAACTGCCATCTTGACCATTTTGGTAAGGAATTCAATATCAAAACTGCTGATGGAAATGACGCACATACTTCCTGCATAGGTTTTGGTTTAGAAAGAATTACTTTGGCATTGTTAAAGAAGCACGGCCTCGATCCTGAACAATGGCCTACTGAAGTAAAACAAGTGCTCGCTATATGATTCCAACAATAATTCAACTGGATCCAGCAACCTACCAGCGGCATGCGATCCACACTCAAGAACGAGATTGGGCTGAAACCAATTGCTACGTTGATGTTTGGATTGAGCAATTACATGCTCTAGGTCTAGAACCTATTGCAGCCATGCCATTTACTTTAGGCATCGACTTTGAAGGAGATCAATGGACATTCTTTAAGTTTCAATTATCCGATTTATACCAACTTTACCAAATTGAAGTTCAAGAACTGGCTATCTGGAAACCTCTGCTTAGCCATATTGAAGAACAAGTATCTTTGGGCCGACCGGTATTAGTCGAGTTAGACTCCATGTTTCTACCTGACACTGTAGGAACCGCTTATGAAATTGCCCACGTTAAAAGTACCGTATCGGTTAATCTGATTGATATTGAAAATAAACGACTCGGATATTTCCATGCCCAGGGCTACTACGAATTGTTTGATGATGATTTTGACAGAGTGTTCCGTATTAGTGGCGACTACAATGATTCACATTTAGCACCTTATGTAGAAATTGCAAAACTTAACCCAGATCATAAATTTGATATTAATCAAACAGTACAGAATTCTATTGCGCTGTTAAAATATCAGCTTACTCGTATGCCAAAGACTAATCCCTTTCAGTTATTCAAAAAACGGCTTAAAATCGATCTGGAATGGTTAAAAGGTGAGAATATCGAGATGTTCCATCAATATTCTTTTGCAACTTTGCGTCAATTGGGCGCATGCTATGAATTAGCTTCAGTCTATCTAAATTGGTTGAACAAAAATGGCGAAACTGGACTGACTAAATCAAGTAATATTTATAAACAAATTTCCGAATCGGCTAAAATTTATCAATTTCAGTTGGCCAGAGTTGTCAGCCGTGGAAAATCAATAGAATTAACTGCCATCGACGAAATGGCTGAAAAATGGGACAAAGCCAGGGCTATTTTACAACACAAATATTTATAAGATAAAACTACAATGAAGCTAAATTTAGCTAAGTTGAGACTGCAATATTTATACAACCTGTATTTTCATGGAAAACCGAAATGGACGACATCACCAATAACATAGAATCTGAAGATCTAAGTAAGATTTTGCTTGTCGATGACTGGTCTGTTATACAATCAACGCCAGATCAGTACACATCACCTGCCGAAATCAATCTGGTAAACCACCGATCAATCAAAACCAATGTGCCATGCACTGTCGCCAAAGCTGTCAATTATTGTCAGCCAGACTGTTGGACACCTGCCAACAATTACGATGATTCTGATTGGTGGTTTCGAAAAGACTTTGCTCTGAAGTCCGATAAAGTTGGCTGGACATTGGTTTTTGAGGGACTGGCAACATTAGCCGATGTTTGGCTAAATGACCAACTAATTCTAACCAGTGATAATATGTTTCATCATCATGAAATTGACATAAACTCTAAATTGGTGAAGGGGACCAATACTTTGAGCCTATGTTTTAGATCGCTCAACAAACAATTATGCAAGAAGCGACCTAGGCCGAAATGGAAAACCAAACTGACCGACAATCAGTCATTGCGCTGGTTTCGAACCACCCTGCTTGGTCGAATTCCAGGATGGACGCCTCCCGTAACAGCCGTCGGTCCCTGGAAACCAATCTATCTATTAGATAATGCTGCGCCGAGTAATATCAAGTTAGGAACATCCGTCGATAAGAGCGCTGGTATTCTTGAATTCAGCTGTGAAATTGAAGCATCTACTAAACCGCCAGGTGCGTGGCTAGAAATCGACGGTCAAACCTACCCTCTCAAAGTCAATCTCAGCACCAACGATTCAAACACCATCAACTCCGACATTAGTAGATATCAACTATCAGCCAAATTAACTATTTCGCAAGTAAAGCTTTGGTGGCCACATACCCATGGCAGTCCTCATTTATACCAACTTAAGCTATCGGTTAAGTTTGATGGTAATGAGCAATCTTTCACTCTACCAAAAATTGGTTTTAAATCCGTCGAACTTAATCTGGAAGATAACGATTTTAAGATCAGCGTTAATCGGCAAGGAATATTTTGTCGAGGGGCCTGTTGGACCACCAACGATATTATTTCTCTAATTAGCAGCCATAAGGAGCTCGTCCGCACACTTGGCCTGATGAAAGACGCCGGGGCGAATATGATCCGTATTGGCGGAACCATGGTTTACGAACAAGATGAATTTTACCAGATATGTGATCAACTCGGCATCATGGTTTGGCAGGATTTTATGTTTGCCAATATGGATTACCCTTTTGACGATCCATCATTCCTTAATTCCGTTGAAAAGGAAGTGAAACAACAACTACAAAGACTCAACAAACACCCTTGTATTACTGTCTATTGCGGCAACAGTGAAATACAGCAACAGGTTGCGATGTTGGGCTTCGATAGTTCGATCTGGAATATTCCATTTTATGATAATCAACTGGCAGAAATCTGTAAATCATTGGCTCCATCTATCCCCTATGTTTCATCTTCGCCGATCGGAGGTGATTTACCCTTCCGAGTAAACCAGGGACTTTCCCATTATTACGGCATAGGTGCATATCTTCGACCTGTCAGTGAATTACGCCAACACGACGTTAAATTTACATCGGAATGTTTGGGTTTTTCCAATATTCCTGTACCAAAAACAAGCAATTCAGTCTTAAATGGTCAATTACCCGCGATCCACAATCCAATATGGAAACAAAGGACGCCAAGAGATAGTGGCACCGGATGGGATTTTGAAGATATAAGAGATCATTATTTACAGCAATTATTTGCGGTGGATGCAGTTAATTTAAGATGTTTCGACCCTGAGAGATATCTACAATTGAGTGAGCTGGTAAGCGGCGAAATTATGACACAGGTTTATTCGGAATGGCGAAGCAATATGAGTCGATGCAATGGCGGTCTGGTTTGGTTTATGAAAGACCTCTGGCCCGGCGCCGGCTGGGGAATTATCGATAGCACAGGCACACCAAAACCTTGCTACTACTATTTAAAACGAAGTTGGCAACCAATCAGCGTCCATGTAACGGATGAATCTTTAAATGGCTTACTAATTCACCTCACAAATGAAACCGATAGTGATTTTGAAGGAAGCATTTCCATCCAATTAATAAGCCATCGTCACGATGAAATAGCAAGTATGTCAGAAACTGTGAGCCTGACGGCACGCTCAAGTATTCAGTTAAACAGCGAAGTATTACTAAAACATTTTTACGATATTAACTACAGCTATCGCTTCGGTCCTCCGGCCCATTATGCGGTATCGGTGCAATTAAAAGATATCAGGCAACAACTGGTAAGTGAGGTCTTTCATTTCCCAAAAGCAGGTTTGCCAACCATAGCGTCAGCTAATTCGCTGCAGGCAGAGCTAACCCAAATAAATGAATATCAATTTGTTCTTTCTATTTCGGCTCTGGAGTTTATTTTTGGGATCAATATAGAAATAAAAGGCGCCAAATTTGAAGATAATTATTTTCATATGTTTCCTAACAACAAAAGAACGATTGTTATTGATGTTGAAAAAACCTCTAGTAGAGCCCTAAAGGGATATCTAAACGCAATCAACATTGACCAAGCAATCCGGATAAAGGCGAAAAAACACGAACAATCATGAACATCACTGGGGATATCACATTAACTCAAAACCAATTCAACGGGTTGAGTTTGAATTCAAGAATTACAAAAAGAACAATATGCAAATTTGGCATAAAAAATGAGTATCTTATCCTAAAATGAAACTAAAAAATGCTATAAAACAAGTTCTACCGACATTTATCAGGCAACTATACACTCCTAGAGAGATCAACGTCATTTGTATTGGCACTCCAAAATCAGGAACAACTTCAATTGCGAGATTGTTTTCAGATAGTTTTAGATCTGAACATGAAGCGGAGCGTCCCGAACACGTAAATACCATACTGGCCCATTTCGACAAGAAGATGTCGGATGATGAATATGTTGCATATCTTCAAAAACGAGATAAAAGGTTATGGCTTGATCTGGAATCCAATTGTTTTCTTGGCTATAGAATAGATTTAACCTATAGAGCTTTTCCTAAAAATAAATACATACTAACCATTCGCGAACCTTTATCCTGGTTAGATTCGATATTTGATAATAATATTAATTACGCTCCAATTGAACATAGCGTGATGGAAAAGTGGCATAAATTTTTCTTTAAACCTAAAATGTTTGATTACCAGCATGAAGAAGCCTCTCTACTCGCTAATAAACTATACCCTTTATCCGCCTATTTAAACTATTGGTTAGAATCAAATAGTCTGGCTATTAATTCAATTCCCACAGAACAGCTATTGGTGTTAGATACCAACAAAATTAGTGACAGTTATCAATCAATTTCAAGATTTTTGGGAATATCGCAAAATAGTTTATCTGCTGAAAAATCACACGCAAATCGAACTGCGGAAAAATACGGGATGCTAAGTAAGTTGGATAACGATTTTGTTCGAGAAAAAATAGAGCTTATCTGTGACAACTTTATTCAAAAACAAAATTTATTTAATCAGAATGACTAACAGCTATTACTCTTAGCAACGCATCATTTAAGTCGGCTCTGGATTGAATGGATGAAAATGTGTGATCTGCATTTTTTATTTCTTTTATGGTCAATGCCGTAGTTGTTCTATTTTTAATGACGAAAATTGGTGCCTGGTTTAACAAGATTTTATATCCTGGATCACCATCAGAGTATAGAAATGAAATGTTGATATTTCTATTTTTCAATCTACGAAGATCAGTTTCCAACTGACTTTTCACAACAATACCAATCTTTGAAAAACCACTACGAAGTTTGCCTCGAAATTTACTTGTGAGGTATTTCATTACCGAAAGTATTTTTTTCGGAGAGATAAGCAGCTTTAACCACTTTTTAATACTAAACACTTGCTCGTTATAATATTTTTCCTTTATTATTCCCTGATTGTCTTCTGGCTCAGTAATTGACTGGCCCTCTTTCCAATAAAAAGTTAACGGATTTATTATCACTAATTGTTCGATGGTTACACTATTGCTAGCCAATGCAGCATGAAAAAAATTATGCGCTCCAGAACAAAGCCCTGCCAAAATAATTTTTTGCTGATAGTTGGCAGTAAAGAAATCAATTACTTTTAGAATATCATCAATTGACGACTTCTGATATGGATTATTTGATGATAGGCAACTGAGTGTTTTGCTGTCTCCCAAATGATTTAAATCAAATCTATAACTCGCAATATTATTTTTTGCAGCAAGCCTGGCCAGATCAACGTTCATTCTGTTTGGGCCAACATGATGGCTTGATCCCGCGTTAACCAGTAATAATATCTTTTGGTACTCATTGCGAGGTTCACATAAAACACCAAAAATAGAGCCCTCAGACAGGCATAAAGTTTTTTCAGAAAATGTTTCGCACTCAAAGCCATCTGTTGCACAATCGATTTTTTCCTGATTTAGATAAGGTCCTTGCTCTAAAGAACAAATCCAATTGCAGATCTCATCCAAATTGTCTGTCGGAACAATCGACTCGCTAGCTTGCTTTATCATATCCGTTAACCCGGCAAGAGATAATTGCTGTAGGTTACATTGATCAGCAAGGTAGCCTGCTAACTTTTTGTTCGCTAGCAGCTTAGAACTTTCAATCAATAACAGCTGATTAATATTGATGTTATTTTCCATCGTATTCAAAGAATTTAATGAATGCTGACAGTCCACTGCTAGCGGGTAGCCTCCTCCCTCAATCAAGTCTTCTGAGTGAGATTCATTCTTTAGCATCTTGTCTATCAGTTGTAGATCTCTCAAATAGACCTTGCCTCTGGTATAAGGATACCAATACACCGCTGCACTAACCCTTTCGTTTTTAAGAATATTTGAAAGAATAAGAGCGCCTGATCGAATACCCACAAACACAACTTCTTTTACCTGTAGTTTATCCAGCATAAAATTTTTAAAGCTGACCGGTGTATTCACCCACCTGTCGAATATGTTAGCCTGATGAAGTTCACCCGAGGAATTACCCATACCGACATGGTCGAAACGAATGGTCTGTATACCTGCATCCGCCAGACGAATTGCCAGCCATTTGACACTTCTGTGACAGTGCATATATTCAGGGCCAAAAGGCCCAACAATTACCACTCCCAAAGATGAAATTTTAGGTGTCGAAGGTTGATGCAACCAATAAAACACTTCGTCAATATCCGAAATATTTAGCCACCCAGCGGTGTAAGAGCTATGCGTACTTGTCCCTGATCGCGGCATTCCGGCTACTATCGCATTTTTTGGCATAACATATCCTTCAGTATTTTCCATAAATTGAATATTAAAATCTATCCAGACTTACCAGAAAAAAGATCTAGGATAGATTTTTTCCTGTTGTATAGCGACGTTAAATCAATCGTCGACTCCAGCTCTGAATTGTTTTCTTTTTGAGTAACCTCTTGTAAAAAGCTCTGAAAGGGAATGTTTTTGTCAGTCTTTTGATAACTTAGAGATAAACTGGACAATGGTATATTACTATATATCCATAGCAATATATAATATTCCAAACGTCTTTGAAAGACCCGACAAGAAATCACAAAGTTCTGTAATGTAAAATCATTATCGAACAATATCACGGCAACCTCTCCATGTTTACCATGTTTGTCACTCAGTTCAAAACTATAAAGTGTTATACTATCGTTCAACTTCGAGATTATCTCACTATGATCTACTCGTACACCATTGGAATTAAATTGATTGGTCTTGTTAATCAATTGAATGGCTCTAGTAGCATTTTCTCTATTACAACGAGTAACATTAACCTTCATTTCAAGAGTGGTTAGGTAGTCAGTTAAATCAGAACCACTTTCAGTTGAAGGGATAATGGCGGCGGCCCTGGTTTTATATAGTGATGTTCTGTTTAGATCGTCATTTGTAATTTGTTTAATATCAAAATATTTAGTCAGCCGATTCAGAAAACCCAAGAACTCTTCAGCCTTGGCAGGAAAGCGTAAACAGATCGTTTCAGAACATCCATTTGCCACTTCTTCCAATTCCAGTGGATTGTCGTCTACAAACACGAAACTGTCCAGGGGTAAATTAAGTTGATTTGATAAGGCTAATATTTGTGAGGATTTAGCATTATAACTGGCTATCAAAGCAACAAAATCCTCTCTCTTAAAAGGCATCCTGCCTTTATCAAAAGGAAGGTTTGCTAATTGCTCGTCGTTACGACTGACACCAGCAATCAACACTCCGGACTCTTTCAATTTTTTGAGATACGATTGGTAAACATAATGTATGAAACCGGCTCCTTCAGATTGCCAAGAAATCTCTTCTAATCCGTCCTCACCAATAATTCCGTTCCACATAACATTGTCGAAATCGGTGACTAAGACCTTTTTACTTGTAAGTGGAGGCTTTACACAAGACGATATCAATTCGGATATTTCTGATAGCTGACTACTAGCAAAAGGGCAACCATTTGCTAAATAGCTTGCCAGAGAAAAACAACCACTGTCACATATGACGGCATCCCTTAGAACAGCTTGCTTATGCATTTCCAATCTTAAAATCTGCCGCTCGGCAGCATTTAACAATGCAGGAGATATTTCGAAGTCGCAATATATAGTTCTTTTACTTGTCAAGCCATCTAATTTTGACCAAAATGTTTGGGACTCTCCCAGATAGTCTATGAGCGGACGATTTTCCAGGTAAATCCCCAGTCGCCAGTCCAATTGAGGACATAAATCCCACGGGAAAATTATCACGACATGGTGTTTGGTATTATCTGGTTGAATCAGGTATTGATTGAGTGTATTGAAAGATAGAAACTCGTGGTTTGATTTGAAACCTGATTTGATGGCATGTGCCTTGATGAACACATCCAGTTTTTCTACCTGAACAGACGAGGTTATCAAGTACTTTTCTATGTTAGAAACGTGAGTATTCGAGACTAGCTTACTGGCCTCTATAAAACTAAGTGCCATATTGTTGACCTTTGATTTCAGCTGAGAAAAGAAATTATTTTAGAATAAGAAGTAAGCAAAGCGGCCTCGTTAACTTCAATAAATATATCGAACTCATTTTCTATGGCTGCAATTATGGCTACCTGTTTCATAGAATCCCAACCGTCTATGTTTTCAATACTCGAATCCTTTATATTGACACCTTCATCCAGGTTGAAAACAAACGAAAAGATTTCTTCTACTTTACTTTCTACCGCCATTCTTATTTTTCCTTATTTATTAATTCGTTATGGCCAACTAAAATACTACTCATATCTATCAGGCAAAATAACCGATCGCCTAATTTTACCCTGTTTACCTATAACTTCAATGTATTTACTACACTGTAAGTTGACAATGAACCTCTGGTTAATACATACCCGAGTCTAATGATGAGAAAAACCCGTAAATTATAACTCACCTTATATTGGACAAGAAAGGCTATCGACATATCTATGGAGCGCGTGTACTATTTGATTCATTCTGGATATATTGTCAGTGAAAATAAAAATGATGCACAAATTTAGCACAAGATTGAAATCGATGGGTTTCCTAGTTCGCTTTTATTTTCTCAGCTGCACCAAGAATATCGAAAATCTCAGGTTGAATGAACAGGCCATTTATTTATCTGGCCGTTTCGCCAGCGACATCCCTAAAGATAGATATCGCAAGCCATTAGAAATACTAGATTTTTCTGAAATATCACCGGGCCAGACAGTCGTAGATCTCCTAGGAGGTGGTGGATACTATTCTGAGTTATTCTCACATATAGTCGGAGACGAAGGAACCGTCTATCTGCAAAACAATTCCTTATTTTTGCGTTTTTCGGAAAAAGAGCTGACCGAACGTCTTGCCGACCATCGCCTTACAAACGTTGTCAGACTGGATAGTGAATACGCTGACATGAAGCTGCCAACGAACGTCGATGTGCTTTTCCTTGGATTAAGTTTTCACGATTTTTTCGTCAAACGAAATGATCCGGTAATAACAGCGATTCCAGAAGAATTCTATCATCAAATCAAGACATCATTAAAACCCAATGGCCTGATTATCATAATTGATCATTCTGCCAGGTCAGGCATCCGGCTTACCGATACGTCTCGTCTTCACAGAATTGATGCTGACTGGGTGAAAAAGTCCCTACAATCCAATGGGTTTGAGTTTATCGATTCGCTTGAAATACTCAATAATCCAAAAGATAATCTGGAGCTGAAAATCTGGAATGAAAGCGTATTTCATCAAACGGATCAATTCATTCATAAATACAGACGCATAAGCGAAGGAATTCGTTAAAGCAAGATACTTCTCAAGACTGAGAATTGGGTGGATGAAGAACATGAACCGATTAACCTGCATCTGTAGGGCTATGCCTACACGAATTATCAGACTGTGTGGTCTAAAATACGAAGAGACTTATTTATGCGCTTATGAAACAGTCAAAAAAACGAACGTTCAGATAATAATTATGGCCCTTATCGACAAGTTGTCTAACATCAGCTTAAAAAACACAGGCATTCGTCTATTTTGAAAATGCAGTATTTGTGAAATAATTGCTATAAACAAAGACTTGTAAGCAGTTATCGTTGCGATACTCAATTTCTGCAGAACAAGACAAATCAATTAGTAGGTTAATAAACAACTGTAATATAAGATCAAGCAAACTATTTTTCTCTAGGCAAAATATCAAATAATGAACATAGACTCAACTAATAACGACGATTATTCTAAATCAGTAGATTCAGCTATTGTGGCTAATCCTCCTGAACAAAATGACTCATCCAGATCTCTTTACAATGAAGAGTCCTTCACAAGGGTTAAACGAATGCCCTTCTATTTCGGTTCATCAAAGGAACCATTAATTGGCTGGCTGCATACAGCCAAAAATAAACCAATGACAAAATCCTGTGTTCTGATTTGTGCTCCTTTAGCTTTAGAATACATGAATTCTTATCGCTCTTTACGGTATACCGCGGACTACTTTGCATTAGCTGGTATACCTGCGATGCGTTTTGACTATCATGGTACCGGTGATTCGTCTGGCTCCAATTTAGATGAAAATAGAATACCTGATTGGTTAACTAGTATCGAATTTGGCTATCACCACATAAAAAAAATAACCGGGTTGAATAAAGTTGGTTTATTTGGTTTTCGAATGGGTGCGACTCTGGGATATCTCGCCGCTGAAAAAATCGCCTTCGATTTTATGGTCTTATGGGCACCAGTGGAACGCGGCAGCCATTTTATTCGTGAAATAAAAGTCCTGCAAAGAACCAGCGCAATCGCAGAAACCAGTCCATCAACACTGCTTGAAGCCGGTGGTGCAGTTTATTGGGGCGATACAGAAAAAGCAATCAGCTCTATTAACCTGTTAGAAATCAAACCGCAGGTCTCCAAAATTTTATTGATCCCAAGAGATGATTTACCGGCCAATACTAAATTGTTGGATAACTTGGTTGCAAATGGTCTATCAGCACAACAATTGATCCTCACTGGTTCATCAGAAATGCTAATCGACGCTCACTTGACCCAGGTACCACATCATTCTATAACTAATATCCTCCAATGGGTTAATTGGCAATCTGATAAACCAGAGCCCGAACAATCTCCAAATTCGATTACGCAGGCGTCAAATCATTCGGCAGAGTCAAAGATAACACTAGCAGCACTTCAACAAAGTTACTCCTTTAGTGTTAGCCATCTTGACCCCGAAGGAGTGCATATCCAGGATTTTCAAATTGAAGAATCTTTTTTCAATTTTGGTGACGAGCAAGCACGTTTCGCAATCATGACCCAATCCAGTAACGGTACCGATCCTGACTTACCTATTGTGATACTTTCTAATTCAGGAACTAATCATAGAGTCGGGCCAAGCAGACTTTATGTTCAGTTAGCCAGACCGTTGGCCGCTTTTGGCTTTCAAGTGGTTCGAATTGATCTTCCAGGAATTGGAGACAGTATCGTTGAAGAGCGGAACAACGAAAACATTGAGTATCTCGATGAAGGGAGCGCTGAAATTCTAAAGATTATTGAAGCTATGAGCGATCAACGAAAGAATGCAAAGTTTATTGTTGCTGGACTTTGCTCTGGCGCCTATTTTTCTTTTCACGCGGCTCTGGATTCGTCACAAAATAATATTGTTGAAGCACTAATGATTAACCCTTTAACTTTTTATTGGGAAAAAGGAATGACTGAAGATTCCTCACCTACAAATATTTTCCGCGCCTGGAACTGGTATAAACAAGCCATAGTGAACCCCGATAGTTGGAAAAAAGTTATTGCCGGACAAGCTAATTATGCAAGATTATTGAGGACTGTTTATTCGAGAATTAAACTAAAACTATCATTAAGTATTTCAGCATTTCGTTCTATGAAAACTAATCAAAACACTACAGAGCTAAAAGAAACCTCAATAAAAGAAAGTGAAAATGATTTGGCTAGAGATCTTGGTTTTATATTAGACAAAAATATCCAGCTGTCTTTTCTTTTTTCCAGAAACGACCCGGGATTTGATTTACTGACCACTTTAGGTGGTCGAAAAGTGCGTAACTTCATCAAAAACAAAAGAGTCACTATTGAATTTGTTGAAGATGCTGATCATACTTTTTCAAAATACGAACCAAGATGCAATATGATTGAAATGTTTGTTAGACATCTCTTAAATCGTTACCAATAAAGGCATCTTTAAAACCAGCAATTCATAGTTTCTTAATCTATTTCGAGTATCTGTGCGGAAAAATCGCTTTTAATAGAAATTTGGGAAGCATATTTTTAATCATCATCTTTAAAGAATCTGGAAGCAAACCACCAGTTTTCATCGCTATTTTCATAATAGCACCGCGTAAACCGCTGGTATTCAATTTTTTGTCAAACCCTAAAGCATCTACGTTTAAATCAATATCAAAAAATTCACCAATTTTTTTCGAGGTATCCTCTGGTTGCTCAGCAAAATCAGAATAACTAACTTCGATATGAGGAATTTTAAAGCGAGCAATGGAGTCAGCAGCATTAGATATATGATGGTTAATACGTTGCATGACATCATCACGCCCTTCTTGACCACTAGTACGCCAATTTAACCTTAAAAAACTACTATATATTTCCTTAGAGTCTCGCTTAAGAAAGATCACTCTTGTATTGGTGTGATCGAGTAGAGGCCACCAATAACCAATGGTGTAACATAAACGAGGATCTTTCCAAACCCACGGCTTATGGCTATTATATTTTTTTACCAGCTGAATATGCTTTTCAGTTGGAGTCAATTGTAGGATTTGCTCTGCTTGCTCAGTGGTAATTGCTTCTTTTAGCCAGGTATTATGTGGGGAATAACCAACCGCTCCAAATATCTCTACATTAGCATCAATTAAATCTTGCGCTTCCCAATATCCAGATGGATTGAATTCATCGCCAGCTCTTAAATCACTTGACTCGTCTTCCACAGCAAAATAACCGGATTGTGCGAAAATGTTGGTGACCATGCTGGTCCCAGAGCGAGGCATTCCGACAACAATTGCATTTTTTTTCATAACATATCCTTTTTGAGGGGTAAAAGCTAGCGCTTCAAGATTCCTGATCTTCACCAATTATAATTTTACCCTGTTTGATCTGAGCGTCAACTTGTTTGCAATAACTTATCTTCAATAGACAGCAAATAGCCAATTTCAAAGACAAGACAAACAATCTTATTATAAACTCACCAGGGACTATCGACACCACCAGTGGCGAAGTGTATTATTCGTCGATTGCCTCATCCAACCTATCATACAAGGATCGAATATGACATCCAAATTCAGTGTTAAACTATGCTTCAGTATTGTGCTATTCAGTTGCTCTTTAGTTGGCTGCTCGAAGGATATAGACAGTCTTCCTCTAAACGAGCAGTCTATTCATTTAGCATCTCGTTTTTCAAACGACATTTCTAAAGATCGATACCGTAAGCCTCTGGAAATTCTAAATTTTTCAGAAGTATCACCGGGAAAGACGGTGGTAGATCTTTTAGGTGGCGGTGGATATTATTCAGAACTTTTTAGCCATATTGTTGGTAAGCAAGGTCAAATATTTCTACAAAACAATTCTTTATTTCTGCGCTTTTCAAAAAAAGAACTGGAAGAACGACTAGCAAACAATCGTCTGCCGAATATTGTGAGATTAGATAGCGAATATGCAGATATGAAGCTACCTCAAAAAGCCGATTTAATATTTTTAGGTTTAAGTTTTCATGATTTTTTTGTAAAAAGGAAAGACCCGACAATCACCGCCGTGCCAGGCGAGTTTTATCGTCAGATTAAGGCTTCATTAAAACCCAGCGGGCTGATTATATTGGTTGATCATTCTGCAAAACCTGATAGCGGTATTGCAAGTACCAGTAAACTTCACAGAATTGACGAAAACTGGGTAAGAGTAGATATGCAGAAAAATGGTTTTCAGTTTATTGAATCGCTCGAAACATTAAGAAACCCAAAAGACGATTTCAGCGTAAAAATATGGAAAGAAAAAGTCTTTCATAAAACCGACCGATTTATCCATAAATATCGATTAATTGACCAACAAGTGCTTAACTAGGCTGCTTATAATAGACAAACTTCGATTATGGCTCCAGTAAATGGGTAACGGGAGTCTGGTATATTCTTTCGACGCGCTCCACTAGTTCGTCGTAAATTTCCCTATCAACATTACCGAATATTGTGCTAACTTCTATTTTGCTTGCGACAAAAACATGGCCGAACATAACCGACAAGAGAGCAACAGCTCTAAGTCCGTCAAGCCCCCGAATATAACCTGTCATTAGCGAATCTCAGTAGTTGTATTTATTGTTAGTTTACGCTTTTTATGAATTCAAACAGAAATTTGTCAGTCTTTCCACGGACCTGTTCTTTCCAGACTTTTAGATCCCGGTTA
>CAZOBX010000029.1:25296-30210 GCA_964578045.1 uncultured Kangiella sp.
TATCTTCTGCATTTCGTAAAACATCGCTGGATAGGACTAATTTAAATCCTCTCTTCTCGATCTCGCTACGTGCAAATTCTTCATCTATTCTGTGTAGAGTTTTGGCAGAATCTGGGCTTGTTCCTATCTTTGCGGAATGATCCAAAATAATCAATCGACCATCTTGCTTCAGTGAACGATGTATCTGAGAAAGATAACTGTCAATATCAGCATTCCATTCTTTATTACTACGGGGAACATAAATGTCATGATAACCCATAGAAATAAATACGATATCGATATTATTCGGAAGTTTCATATCCCGATAACTACTATCGATTCTAATGACATTTACCAATCGGTTATTCTCTAAGCGCTGGTCAACCCGTTGCTTGTTTTTTGCCAGATATCTCAAACCATTTTGGAGATAAACTCGACCTTCATCACCCGCTAGTTTTCTAAACAACTGAGTATAATAACCCGCTCCTCCCCCTAAGTCGACTACATGCATGCCTGGTATGACTCGCGTGAATTCGAGCACTTTTCGTGCTTTTCTTAGCTCATCCGCTTTTCTATCGGCAGTCGGCCTGTCACTATGCAGGAGCGCTTTTTTCTCAGCGGAGTCAACGCCATGAGTTGTTTCTTCCGCGCAGCTCGATAGACTGATAGCCACAAATAAAAATAGCAGAATCTATTTTATTTTTAACATGAATGTACATTGCTCCTTTTGGTATTTATACCGATGCCAGTAGTTTGATTTTTAGGGGAATTCTACTTCCAATAGTTTTTTTAACCAACCTTTTTAACATTTAACCTCTTACCAGGCTATAGATTCTGCCGATGATTGGATTGAAATTTACAGTCCTTGAACATATTCACTCAATGTTTTATCAGTTAAGCACCAATCACTTTGCCGCTCATTTTGATTGCACATATCACGTTTTATTAATGACTCATATGGAAAAGGAAATAAAGCCTCAGATTCACTTTTTACACCGTTCTTATATCGTGGGTATTCCCGGATTTGATTAGAGCCACCACAGTTAACCACTGAAGTGGTTGGATTTGGAATGCTGCCAATAGAAACTTCAAATCCCACAACGTCGACTATTTCACAATTATCCACTGAATACTGTTCTGCCCCACCAATAATTTGTACCCCAACCGACGCCCCTCTGATGACAAAATCCTTGATAATACCGTTATACCCACCCACGTTTGAATCGGGATCCACTCCGATTCCACTAGCGCCAAAACTACCGTCCTGTCCATCGGGCATATTGATGACAAAATTTCCGTACCATTGATTATTGGAGGGTGCATTGATGTTTCCATCGACATCGTGTGCGGCAACCGAAAAGGATTTGTAGAATGGGGTAACAGATTGAGTTGCACCGTCAAATACAATACTACTTTCAACGATGCTGTCATTGGTAGAATAAAGCACATTACCTGTACGCGGCTCACTTTGTCCGGCTCTAGCAGCCAAGCCGGGTCGCGCAACGATCCTTCTGAATATAATATTTGAGGCATAAAAAGCTTGTGTTATATGTCTACCTTCGCCGAAAAACCAGCTGTCCTCAATGAGATGCCCTGAGCCTGAAATCTTTAGCGGTATTTTGTGCTTATGTTGTCCACCATGTGAACATGACATCACTCGCATAATATTGTTATTGCCAGCCACATTGCAGGCATCCGCATTTTCGCCTGCATGATGGACTTTTAACCCTCTAGCACTTGAATTTGTACCTTGCATTTGAAACAAACCGCCAGTCCAATCTTCACCAAGAGAACTTTCACCATCAATTTCAGCCATACCGTCATTGACAGCTCGGACATGAAGGTTACTTGGCACATTCATGTGTTGAAGATATAATCCGTCATTTAGACACAAAATTTCACCGTCACTAAGCTGAGCAAAAGAATCGACAAAGGAGGTACCTGGGTTAATAATTAGGGTGCACTCCGTTAACTGGGATACCGGTTGTACGGTAATCGTTATTTCGTCGGTAACCGATATATCATCTGCCCCTGTCGCCGTCACCCTGAATCTTAACGATAGAGGATTGTCAGTCTGGTCTAAATCGGGTGCCCTAAAATTTGCGATAGCCCCATTAGGCAAAGAAATATCCACTTCAGTGCCGCTAATCTGCTCCCAGAAAAAACGAACATTGCTTTCTACCGCATTGGACAGTGAAACGCTAAGTAAAATATCTTCGGTACTTCTTTCGACGCTTCGGTCCGGTCCCGCATTAATTCGAATTCCCAACTGAGTATGGAAAATAGAAATTGCCACGGAATCTGTATCAACGGCACCGTCATTATCGGTTACTGTCACTTCAAATTCTAAAACTTGCTGTGAGCCGCCACCCAATATTGTTGGAGCTGTAAACGTCAATTGACTTACGGTAGGATCACTTGTTTCAACAGGCTGGCCACTTATTTGAGCCCATAAATAGGAAGAAATCGTACCATCTGTATCGGTGGCCACCGCATTTAAGGTCACTACTTGCCGTTCCGTTACATTCTGAGTTTGACCCGCTTCAACATTTGGAGGGCTATTTCCCGTTGTTGATGAAGTCTCTGGAGGCGTAACGGTAATTGGCTCGATAGCATCGCTACCACTACCTCCACACGCTGCAAAAACGAACGTCAAAGGCAATATCACCAATATAAATCTTATGATAAGTCTAAAGTCCATTTATTTAATTTCCTGTCTAACCTTTTCATTAAATTCCACCAGCTTGAGGGCCTGACATAAGCTTTGCTTGGCAATAGGTGCCGTATCGGGCAGGTTAACTGAGCCATTCTACCAGAAGCCTTGCTAATATGAAAAGTACTCACTTTAATCAACAAAAAAGTTTTATATGTAAACACAGGTTAAATTCCTGACAAAAGTGATTTATACTGTTGCCTATAAAAATCAGGAAAAGAATTCTAACTATGGAAATGGCTACAATACTACTCACATTGAGTTTTCTCGGGGGCGTCATCTTTTGGCAGCTACTAAAATCCAGAAATATGCATATCTGGATGCCAGACTATTTGATAAAAAAGTTTAGTACCGCAAAAAATAACAATAAAGGTCCAAAACATATATACGTTTGTCTAGCCGATCACTATGAACCGTATTTGGGGAATGTTAATAAAGAAAAAGCCCATCAACGTGTAACCAAATGGATAAAGAATTATCCACTAGTAGCATCTTCTCATTCAGATAGTTCAGGGCGCGCGCCAATCCATTCACACTTTTATCCTGAAGAGGAATACGATGAATGGGTTTTTGAGCAATTAGAAAAATTATGTCAAGATGGTTTAGCCGATATCGATATCCACTTACATCACGACAATGATAACGAAGAAAACCTTCGAACCACTCTTAATCGTTTTAAAAAAATGTTACATGAAAAACACGGCATGTTACGCAAGAACGAAAATGGTGAAATAGTCTATGGATTTATCCATGGTAACTGGGCTCTGGCAAATTCGCGCCCTGACGGGAAGTGGTGTGGCGTAGATAACGAAATCGAAATTCTACTGGAAACCGGCTGTGAATTTGACATGACCATGCCATCTGCTCCTAGTGATACCCAGACATCTACAGTGAACAGTATCTATTTGGTAAAACAGAAGAAACAAAGTAAGTCCCATGACAAAGGTGAGCTTTTGCAAGTAGGGGATACAATCCACGACGATCAACTATTAATGATCCAGGGTCCACTTAACTTGGACTGGGGCAATCGCAAATGGGGGATTTTACCGCGCATAGAAGCTGGTGAAATCTCCTTTGACGCCCCTCCCAGGAAATCTCGAGTGAAGCTTTGGGAAGACTGTGCGATTTGCGTAAAAGGGGCTGAGGATCACCTTTTTATAAAACTCCATACCCATGGTTTAAATGATCAGAACTTACAGATGTTTTTTGATTTAAATGGATTAGATAATCTCTGGTCTTATTTCGAAGAGAGGTATAAAAACAAACCAGACTACCAACTTCATTATGTTAGCGCTTGGGAAATGAATCAGAAGATTCGTTCTCTAGCAAACGGAGTAAAATTCTAGTAATGTTACACGTTTTACATGTCATAGAATCATTAGAATTTGGTGGTGCGGAAAAAGTAGTTGTTCACTTGGCAAATCAATTGACTGATTTTTGTAAGGTCAGTATTTGTCTGACAAAACAAAATGGTGAGTTACTTGAACAGTTGGACAAAAAAATAACCGTATATTCTTTCCAGCACGGTGAAGGTAATAACCTTAGCACCCCATCAAAAATAGCTAAAATCATCGGTGATCATCACGTTGATGTCGTACATACTCATAACTGGAGCACATACCTGGAATCTTCCGTTGCAACCATAATGGCTCGAAAAGCCAAAATTATACACACAGTACACGGCCCATATATCGAATACGGCCCTGGTTTTACACAAAAGGTTAAAAAATTCGTTAGGCACCAACTTGAACGTTTGGTCTCAAAAATGAAATATGTTTTTAGAATTGTCACCGTTTCTGATTCTATTCAAAGTTACATTCTAGCGGATATTGGAATTTCAGTTAATAAGTTAACAACCATTCGCAACGGAATATCCCCTTTAAACAACGATAACAAACAAACAAAAGTAGATAATTCTCCGATAGAATTGGTCACTGTTGGACGATTAGCAAAAATAAAAAGCCACCTACTGTTACTTAACGCTTTCAAAATTGCCTGGCTTAACAACAATAATTTAAATTTGACATTGACCGGAGATGGTCCGGAACGAAAACAACTCGAGGACTACTCAAAAAAAATTGGCATCAATAAACAAGTAAAATTCTTGGGATTTAGAACAGATATCCAGCAATTGTTGCCGGAATATGATATTTTCGTTTTATCTTCAGACTACGAAGGGATTTCTATTGCGCTACTAGAAGCAATGAGTGCCGCAATACCTT
>CAZOBX010000029.1:30220-34055 GCA_964578045.1 uncultured Kangiella sp.
ACCTTCAATAGCCACCGATGTCGGTGGGATCACTGAAACAATTATAGATGAAGAGTCTGGCCTGGTCGTTAAAATGCGTGATCCCGAAGCACTTGGAAAATCGATTAATCGGTTAGCTGCCAGTGCGACATTGCGAGAGAAATTGGGCAATAAGGCAAAACAAACCTTTGATCAAAACTTTCACGAAGAAATAGTTATGCAAGAATACCAAAACCTCTATAAGGATTGTAAGAGAGAACAAACCAAATGAAGCAATTAAACATTCTCTATCATCACCGTACCCAGGGAAGAGGTGCAGAAGGTGTCCACATTTCTAGTATTGTAAAAGCGCTGGAATCAATGGGACATTCTGTCACGGTACTATCTCCTCCGGGGATTGACCCTTTGTCTACCGCTGGTAATGCGCCCGTAGATAAGTCTAAGGTGAAAACATCGGGGGTTGGTTCAGTCTGGAAATTCATCAGTAATCACTTGCCTAATTTCATTTTTGAGTTGATCGAAATTGTCTATAATCTGCCTTCATTAAGGCGACTAGAAAACGAATTGAGTAACAACCACTATGATATAATCTATGAGCGTTATGCTTTCTACATGATTTCAGGCGCAATCAAAGCCAAAAAATACAATATTCCCTTAGTACTGGAAGCTAACGAGGTTAGCGGAATAAAAGATCGTGCTAGAACACAGTCTTTTCCACGTTTGTGTGCCAAATTTGAGCGATACCTTTTTAGCCGGTGTACTTCCATTCATACAGTCTCTTCCTATCTGAAAAAAATGATTGTTAAACAAAGCATATCCCCTGACACCGTCACGGTAACCCCAAATGCGATCGATCCGAACAAATTTACCGGTATCAAAAATTTTGGTGAGCTAAAACAAAAGTTCGGTATTGATGAAGATTCTACAGTGATTGGATTTGCCGGCTGGTTTGACAATTGGGATAGACTGGACTTGTTAGTTGATGTTTATTACGAATTAAAACAAAAACACGACAAACTCAAGTTACTTTTGGTTGGTGATGGCGCTGTTTTGGATCAAGTTAGATTAAAAATAGAGGCATATAACATTCAACAAGACGTCATATTGACCGGCGCAGTGAGTCGGGATCTAGTTCATCAATATCTTTCGCTACTTGATATTGCTGTCATAACTCATTCCAATGAGTTTGGTTCACCAGTGGTCATGTTTGAGTTTATGGGATTGAAAATTCCTGTCGTTGCGCCCAAATTACTACCAATAACCGATGTATTAATCGACCAGAAAAATGCCCTCTTGTTTGACACCTTGGATATGCAACAATTACAACAAACGCTCGACAAATTAATTAACGACAAACCACTACAACAACAAATTGCACAAGCGGCTTATGAACAACTGATGGCAAAACATACCTGGCACAATAATGCCGAGGAAATAGTCATTACCGCAAAACTTGGGACGTAGATTAGTTGTGAATCCGGTAATAAAATCGTTTGTTTATTTCCTTTTTGCCCCGTTTCTTGTTCGAAAGATGAAAAGCCAATCGATCTATCTGACATTTGATGACGGACCTTACGGTGAGAACACCGTTTCGATATTAAAAGCCTTACAAAAAACAGACACCAAAGCAACCTTTTTCATGCTAGGCCAGGCAATGGAAAAATATCCGGAAATCGTTAGAACGGTAATCGATAACGGTCACACTTTGGGCTTTCATTCTTATAAACATATCAGCCTGAAAAAACGAAGTCTCAGGGATTTAATAGAAGACATCGCTCAAATGAATAGATTGGCAAAGGTTTTTGATTATCCGATCAAATTATATCGCCCGCCTTTTGGCGATCTGACTATTATGGCAATGATCTATTTTGTATTGAAAGGTAAAAAGATCATCATGTGGTCGCTCGATAGTCGTGACTCTTTTGAAGAACTAGATGACGTGAAAAAAATTATCTCGCCAGAAAATGTTTGTAGTGGTGAAATAATCTTGTTTCATGATGACTATCTTGATGCAGAAGATCTAATAACCTCTGCATTACAAAGCTATCAACAAGCTAACATTAATTGTGATGCTCTTTAGCGTTTAAATTTAACTACAACCGTTACGGAAAAGAAAGAATGTGTGGAATTTGTGGAATAGTACATCGCGATCCAGCTAACGCAGCGCATCATGCCAACATCAGAGCAATGAATGATCAAATCATTCATAGAGGACCAGATGCCGAAGGCTTTTATGTTCATCAAAATGTCGCTCTTGGCCATCGTCGTTTGAAAATCATCGATCTTGAAGGTGGAATTCAGCCGATGTTTAACCAAGATAAGTCGATTGTGGTTGTTTTTAATGGTGAGATATATAATTTTAAACAGATCAGAAAAGAACTTGAATTAAAAGGATATCAGTTTGAGACAGATTCTGATACAGAGGTAATCATTCATGCCTATCAAGAATATAGCAATGATTGCGTTGATCATTTCAGAGGCATGTTTGGTATCGCCATTTATGATTTAAGAAATCGCAAACTATTACTGATCCGCGATCGATTAGGAATAAAACCAATTTATTATTATCTGGATGATACTCAATTGGTATTTTCTTCGGAAATAAAACCTATTTTAAAAACCATTGATGAACATCCAAAAGTTCATACTCCGTCATTGGATTTTTATATGTCTGTTGGTTACATACCTGGAGAAGATACCCTCTTCCATAATATTAAAAAATTAAAGCCAGGCCACACATTAGTATTACAAGATAATAATGTTAAAATTGAAGAATATTGGGACTTGCAAAACATCAAACAGCAAGATGTTACCTTCTCCCAGGCAATGGAGGAGTTCGAAACTATTTTTGATGAGAGTGTCAAATTAAGAATGGTCAGCGATGTTCCGTTAGGAGCCTTTTTAAGTGGTGGCCTGGATTCTAGCGCAATTGTTTCTGCAATGAGTCAATTGTCTAATACCCCTGTTAAGACCTTTTCTGTCGGCTACCAGAACGAGCCAAAAGCAAACGAATTAGGTTATGCAAAGATTATTGCCGATCACTTTAAAACCGAACACTACGAATATATTCTTGAGCCTCTAGACTTTTTTGATTCGTTAGATATTTTATTAGAGCATACCGAAGAGCCCATAATTGAAAGTGCTGCGGTCGCATTATATCAACTATCAAAACTAGCGAAAGAACATGTAACTGTTATTCTATCCGGTGAGGGAGGCGACGAAATTTTAGCAGGATACCCGCTTCATCAAATAACTCCCAAAGTTAATCGTCTACACAAGATATCAAAACTTATTCCTCAGTTCGTAAAAAATCGAGTGGCAGCATCTCTGCTTAATTCGGAAAAAAAGACTAAATACTGGGACTGGATAAACTTGCCAGTCGAAAAGCGCTACCAGAGTATATCCAATGATGTGACCTTGGGCATAAAGCGAAATCTCTATCAATCAACTTTATTGCTTGATAGTCATAAAGCTACTAGCGACTATTATCAAAAACTGTTTGAAGAAATGAGCTGTGGCACTGAACTAAAAAAAATGACCTATTCTGACATCAAGAGCTGGCTACCCGATGATTTATTGGTCAAAGCCGATAAAATGACCATGGCTGCTTCTTTAGAACTGCGTGTCCCATTGCTTGATCATAAACTATTAGAGTATGCTACGTCCTTGCCCGATAAATATCGATTAAACGGTAAGCAAGGTAAACACCTGTTGAAAAAACTGATGGAAAAAACGCTTCCCGATGAAATTATCTATCGCAAGAAGCAAGGATTTCCCGTTCCGCTGGCGTCCTGGTTTCGAACGACTTTGTTTGATAAAACTAAAGAAATACTATTAGATCCTAAGACGCTTGCTC
>CAZOBX010000030.1:0-33586 GCA_964578045.1 uncultured Kangiella sp.
TTGTTGCACTTCTTTGTATTAGCTTACTAGTCCTTCAGAAGCGCGCCTAGCCTTGAATGGCTTTTCGGCTTGCTGAGCTAGTCAAAAACCCTGTGTCGGAGTACGAGATCCAGGTTAGTCTCCTCTTTTAGGTAATAACTTGATTAGTGGTTTCCTTGAAGTGAATTCTTTATGCTTTAAAAATGACATTGACGGAAGATTGTTGACTGTCTTTTTAGTGCCGTGAGGCGCTTTTACGCCAAATCGATTTTCTAATACTTGTTATACTTCTAGTAATTTGGATAAACAAATTGATAACTACCTTGTTGTAATTTCTCAAGTATCCATGCAGCTGGAATTACACAGCCTATATCATAACTTTGATGCTGTTCCTTCAAAACTCCAACACTTTTCATATTCTTGTTGGGCTCCCATATTTTCCATTTCTTCGAGATTTTTATTGAAAGGTTACCATCATCTTCACTCATGCGAAAATATGGATTTGTTTTATTTATGATGGAGCTATTCCCAGCGTTACTCCAAACTTTAAGTTTCACACCCTGCTTTATTACAGTATGCGCATGAAAATCCACTTCACCGGTCACGATTTCTTCCAAATCAGGTTCTTCAGTCAATTCGTAACGTTGCTTGAACACTGCAATCACTTCACTATTAAGTTGCGTTAGATCATCGCAGATATATTGAAGATAACACACGCTCTTCTCGTCAACTTGAACTTTAAATACATCACCAATTTTCACAACAGCTCTTTCCATTGATATTTTCTGTATAACGCTTTGCTTTGTGGGCTGAGTGAAACGAAGTTTCAAAACAGCAACTGGCTATAGGCATTTTGACTTGATATGTGTTTTCAGTCGTAAATATAATTATACAGATTACAGATTACAGATTACAGATTACAGATTACAGATTATATTTTAAAATTTTTAAGTTAAATTCATTTCTTATCTCACCTAAAGGCATGTCCATATATTGTTCATAACCTCTTGTTTCCCACTTACGTGTCATCTTTCTTGAGCGTAAGTAAATCTTATATAAGAGAGGCAAACCAATAATTAGAGCCTTAATTATATTAATAAGACCAATGTCTTTAAACAGTTTTTTCCCCTCAGGGGTATTTGCATACGCCAAATATTCTTTAAAACTTAAATCCGAGCCAAATAATATCCAACCATCTCCTGCAGTCTCATCCAATAGGCTAGTATTTACTCCAAAAAACACGTGACCAACATCATGGTGAACCAATAATTCTGTCCACTTGGTTTTTGGCTTAGGAACGGAAAATAAATGGGAGTTAACGGAATAAAACTCGGCTAAAGCTTCTCTCAAAGTTAACCTGCATTCTTGGTCTTGAAATTGTGCAACTTTAGTTCTTTCAAATTCCATATAATTGACCTATTTACAATATTAATTTGCAGAGAGTCAGGAATGCTTCAGGACACATAACGTCTGCATTGGGGGTATTGAACAGCAATTCTGACTTTTTAATAGGTGAAAAACGAACAACCTTGTGACCAAATTTGAGACAATTTCGGCTGTTCAATGTCCCTTGTGTGCTTTTGCTCGATTTGTTTGCTTCACATTGTGTCCTATTTTTTGAACCCTGGTAGGCACTCTATTAAGTTGATAATAGACCTTCTTTCTTCATCCAGTGATAACAGTCTTTTAGCATCAGTTTCAGAGGTACTGTTTGATAGCCCAATTCTTTTTCCGCTTTCTTAGAACTAGCTACTATCCGGTTTGTCATAATCCATACTAACTCAGGTGTTAGATCGGGTTTCTTTCGGGTCAAGTACGATAACCAAAGCGACAATCTTCCAACAATCTGAAGTATAAAATCGGGTATTATTTTGGGAGATTTCTCATGGCCTAACAGTTGTGCGATGAGTTGCGTCATCTCTCCATAAGTTGCATCAGATCCGGCAAAGATATAATTGGAACCACTTTGGCCTTTCTTAAATGCGGCAATATGAGCCTTAGCGACCTCGCGGACATGGCAAAAACTGCCTGTTCCTGAAGGCACACCGGGAAGTTTTCCATCCTGAATCCCTATAAACATATTGGCCCAATTATTGTAATCATAAGGTCCAACAATATTACAAGGATTGAGTATCACCGCATCGAGTCCCTGATTGATTCCTTTGCGAACTTCTTCTTCAGCGAGCCATTTACTACGAACGTAATTTATCCAAGAATGAGAGGCTGTTGAAAGTGTTTGTTCAGTGATTGGTTCCGAATGAATACCGTAGGTCGCTATGGTAGAGGTGTGAATAAAACGATGAACTTTGAGTTTTAATGCTGTTGAAACCATATTACTCGTTCCCTCGACGTTGTCTCTAGTTTGTATGGCATTTCTCAGCGACCATAAATTCACATTCCCTGCAACATGAAACACTGCATCAACTCCTTGGGGCATCGCCTTTTCCAATGAATCGACATCAAGAATACTACCTACCTTTAATTTAATATCCAAAGTTTTTAAGTGTGTTAAATTCGAACTGGATCGGTGCAGCGCGATCACCTCCCATCCTTCGGAAACCAATTGCTGGATCAGATTAATTCCCAGAAAACCGGTTCCTCCCGTCACAAAAGCTGTTCTCGCCTTATTCATAGAACTCCTCCTTCATTTTCTTGATTTAATTTAACAATGTTCCCATTACATTTTAAAAGTCTAATATGTAAAAATACAGACACCCAAACCATCTGACATCAAAAAAAGCGTATTTTATGATGTCACTTTTTAGGCGAAATTTCCCTATTTCTAATTTTTAGTACTTACAGCAAAACCCGCGCCAACCATAATACCATCTGAAATCAATGTGTTACATAAAGGTGCATGTGTGAATTTAACCATTTCTAACGAAAAAAACCCAAAAATAGTAAAATAGACCAGAGGTTTGACATGAGAACATAATGCTTTGCTATGCGGAAATTTAGGAGCGACAGCGAGTAAATTTTCCGTAACAGCAATTTGTTATGATTGATGTACAGATTTATTTGATACCGATTTCATTTATGGTTGCCAATGTCCCCACGATACAACCATTATCTTTGGTTGTCCCTGGAGTAGTACTTGGTGTGTACCATATATCAATTTCTTTTTTTGACATCATTGCGGCTAATTGAATAGATAAAATGTTTTTTCCTGATTCGGTTGTTGCGTCAAATTTAAACTGGCGACTAAAATAATCGCAGGTATCACTTGGTGGACCATTTACACCAAATTTTATCGTACCGGCTCCAAACATCATAGAAGGAGTCTGATTTCCAATATATGCGGCATTCGATGAAAATGATGCCAATATTATTAGTAGACAAAAGATTTTTCTCATTTAATTCTCCTTAACTGAAATATTTTGATTATAACGCATAGCTTTGCAGTTTATCCGCAAGAGCGTATGGTTAGGCAGTTGTTTTTTTAATATAACCACGAACTACCTCGACATCTGAACTTGAATTAAATGAACTGAAAGGAACTATATGTACAGAACTAACATTCTCCCAAAAAGAAAAACACTTATTACTTTCAGAAAACTGAATAATCTCCGTGTAAGGTAATTTTACATAAGTTCCATTTTCAGTTGTGAATTCAAGTCTATCTTGATGAAATTCAAACTTTCTTTTATTAAATAAGTTTTTGTTTTTTTTGTTATTATAAACATTTAAAGGAAAAAACTTAGTAATACTCAAACACCATATAATAAGAAGAATACCAAATGGTCCCCAAGCAATTAACTCCCTAATACTTCCATTAGCCAAATAGCTAGTTAATACGTAAATGGTAATTCCTAAGATAGCAAAAACCATAAACCAATACATTGGTTTAATTCGTCGATATAGTTCTTGACCATAAACCATTTGAAACATTTTTTTATCTAATTTGTAACTTTCAGTACTAATCATTTATCTGCCTAACGCTTTTGTAATTTTCGTGAGCCTGTGAACGTAAAATTCACAAACTTGTTATGGCTTGGATTCTGCACCTTTAGCTTTGTTCACATACTAAGGGCTGCACAAAGTTCAGTACTTGTACTGTCGCTGTTTTATTCTGAATATCAAGCCCAATTAGAACTTCTTGCTTATCGTCTGATTTCGGATTTGACCAAGGAAGAGCAGCTCCTAATAGAACTAAGTATGGAGAATTCGCAAGTACTTCTCCTTTACCCTCCCAACAACCACTATAAACGCAAATACTCATTTCACCTTCGTCGCTAAAGGTTACTCCCAAAGCGGTGAAACTACCAACTTTACTCTCAACACTACAACTACCTTTGTCGCATCTAGATTCAAACTTTTCGTTTTTGCAACTCCATGTTGTTGCATTCACAAAAGAAGACAAAGCATTAGTAAGTAAAATTGATAGTAAATAAACTGTCTTCATGCACACTCCGTCCAATCGAGTCATAACGCGCCAGTCGCGTGCATTGCTTTGTTATGTGTATTTTTCAAAGTTTGATAAACTATAAAACCAGTGATAAGCACCGGTAACATTGAAACAATTCCGAAAGTAAAATTACCACCGACGAAAACTAGAATAGCTGATACCAGAAAAGCAATTACTACTAGCACTGAACCATACATTTTTGACTTAGGAATTGCTAACAGGATACCACCAACAATTTGAATTGCTCCAAAAATAAAAATCATTGTATTGTCTAACCCAAGCCCGGTTAAAAATGCCATTTCTTTAGGCACCTGCATTACTTTGGCTAAACCGGCAGCGATACTAAGTAGAGCCATTACTGCGATTAAGATTATGTTTGCAATTTTCATTTCCGATCCTCTTCTATTTATTGTTTTCGTACGTAACGTCTTGCATAAGTGGTGAAGTGTTCTGGCGTGTTTTTTTGCTCGGCAAAAAACGTGACAGTCGCTTAATTCATTTCATGTACTTGATAGATGCCGAGACTATCAATTATTTAGACCAACTATTTGAGTTTGAGTGCATAAATATAGGCGTCCACTATACGATTACCTTTAATCTTTACATGTGTGATTACTCGTTCGTAGGCCTGCCCCTCAAATTCGTCAAGTATAGACCAGTAGTCTGACAATTCTTCTGATGTGAATAAGAGACCACTGACTTCACCACCATCTTCAGATAGGACTATAGCAGGATAGCCCATCGCTGCGCCCCAACCTTCATTTTGTAAGATTCCAGTTACAGCCGCACCTTCCCACAACCCATTAAGCTTACCAAGTAAATGTTCGTTCGGTCTGCCCGGTGCCAATGTTCCATATACAAATAATCTCTGAATCATCGATATTCCTTGGGCATCTAACGCCAAGCGCTGGTGCAGCTATAAGTGGCGGCCTGTTTTTTAAGCCGATGCTTATAGACGTCACTCAGGGCGTGTTGTTATGTCAATTCGCCTCATATTTATACATTAGTTACTCGAGTTATCCATAGAAGAAAATTCTGCGAATAAATCACTTGTCTCCTCAAGTTTAGATATCGGCGTATATTCGCACACCTCAGAATACTCTCCCCACATTTTAAGAACCTCGGGATTTGAATGCGCTTCTTCAATGGCATCTTTAGAAACCCATTCAAATACTTCTAGAACAGTTCCGTCTTTCGACTTCATCAATACCGATTCTCTATCGGTAGCAAGCCCTTCTTTTCTTAACCTCGGTACGTGGGCTTTCATAAGTTCGTCAAGGGCATTTTCTTTCCCTACTTTTGGCTTGTAACCCACAATAACAATTACACCCATACCTTATTCTCCAATTTATTTTGACTACAACTGGCATAACGCCAAGCTAAGCCGAAACGTTGCGAGCGAATCAGCGAGTAATTTTTCGTCTTGAGCGTATGGTTAAATATTCTCATTAAAAAGAACTTTTCATTTGGCACTACAAGAACCTATATCCGCTGCTGAGCCAGTTCCGCCACTTTTTTTGTCTTCTCCATATGATACAAAATGTGCACACGGCTTCAGTAAATAATTATACTCCTCTCCCCACGGATCTCTTTTCCCTTCAACTTCATATTTAAGATACCCGCCTCTTTTAAGCCCCATACGCTTGATTCCGTTTGGTGTAAATATCAAAACATTTAGCCCCTCTTCTTTTGTGGGGTACCGTCCTGTGTCAGCCAAAAATTGAAGCAATGCTGTATTAAAAATTCTTGTTTGTGATTCAGCAATTGATCTTTTGGAGTTACGCGGAGAATTAGACGGAATTACCTCAGCGGAAAACTCGTCTATTTTTGACACTTTATGGCTTTCTATTTTGGCAAGCTTAATTTGCTCTTCGCTAGCTATTAGAAAGACTATCTTTGATTCCAACTTCCAGCACTTTTTCTCATTTTTACGAAAAATTAAGGAGCTAACTCTTTTACCATTAATATCTAATTGAGTTAATGCTCGCGGATTTTTTCTTCTACTTTTATTATACTCGTAAGTATACTTGTTGTACTGACTTTCTGACTTACTAGGAATTATACGGCCATATTTTCTGATAGAAGCTGCCTCATCAATACTTTCTGATACTATCTCCGTTCCTTCGTTGTCATTATATCGCTCCTGTGTATAAAAATAATCAGCTGTATTAATATAAAGACTCTTGTTACTAGATTTCATTTTATCGACAAGAACTTCTAAATTCGTATCACAGTCACTAGCGAGCAGGCTACTTGAAAAACCAACAGTAATACAGCATGCGAAAAATAAAAGATTATCCATCGATTTTTTAAATTTCATTCTACGACTCCGTTAGGCGGCATACTTATTTAACGCTCGGTTGTGCTGTCGCGACACCAACCGCTTGTTAGTTGCGATTCCAAACATCATCCTTGTTTTCGGCATATTGGTATAAAACAAATGGAACAGGAAGCAGTGGTAAATAAGGTAACCACAACACTACAGTGTTTTCAAAGCCAAATGAGCCAAATGCTTTGTAAAGCTCATAAGGTGAAAGCAATATACCATAGCCATAAACTAATACCGAAACAACAAATAGAACGGACCAGAAATGTTTGTTCAATATTGGCTTTTGATGAGAGTATCCATACAGGCCAACTAGAAAAACAAAATCAAAAATTAAACCAAAGCTCAGAAAATTGGGACCGGACCAATATAAATAAGTGATTGTTGCTATTTGGTAGATAAATATCACCCAAAAATAGGTTTTCCAATTCAAGACTTGCTATCTCCTTAAGACAAATAACGTCACGCTTCAGCGGCGCGTAACGAGGTACGAGCGAAGCGTCCGACGGCAAGCACCTTGTTATATTTTTTCTGCATTTTCCAATACTTCTTGGAGCTTCTGTACTCCTGGCGGAAGGAGTTCTATTAGTTCATCTTTACTAAATTCAAGTAATCGTGATTTGTGCATTTTGTTCACGACACGCTTGACGTAGCCTGCGCTGCTATTCTCAATCCAGTCTACTAATTCATTAAACGCAGTAGGCTCTTCATTTGAGCCTACTAATACCAGAACTTGTTCATTAAGATTCAAGTTCTGAACCAGGACACGACGAGTGACGGATGAAACCCACACTGCGGGACTTTTATGTGAACTTAACCTCGATACTATTTGTTGGGCCTCATCCAATGTTAATGAATGTAGTACGCGAATCAGTTCGGAAACAACCCAGCTTGTTGTAGAAAGAACGAGCGAACTATCCATGTAATTTGGATCAACATCTCCGCCAACATGCCCAACACCACGATTGTTTCGCACCTCGTATAACGCAGGCAACAAACGGGGAATAAGAATTCGGAAACTTCTTGGGAGTGCGGTTTCCGGCTCTAGTGCTTGGCAAGCAGCTATGAAATTTCTTGGTTTGCTAGCATGGCTTGGATAAGAGCCAGAGACATGACCTTTAAGAATCGAATAAACGATTTCGCAAAAGCGCCCACCACTTAATTCTGCTGGTGACCACTTGCGACTATAGTATGAAGCCTGAATATGGCGGAACTCACTAACCAATTCATTACGCAGCGCATCAGGAAGACTGCTTAGTGCTTGGTTAAGTTCAGCCGACATAATTATGCCAATCCAAGGTGCTCTTTCCCTTCTTGAGTGACAAAGAATTGATTGCCTTCTTTTTCACAGAATCCTTTACCAACATTCTTAGCAAGGGCATCAGATGCATTCGTTAGACGGCTTTGTGCTGCATTTTTTAGTGCTGAAGAAACATCTTTAGTTGATACACGATTTTGACCTTTTGCCTCTAGCCATGCAGCTGCAGCCAAAAATTTTTCTACTTGATTGCTTGTAGCATTCTTCTCTTTTAGAAACGTTACCAACGTCTTCTTTGCAATCCCACTATCATGGGTAAAATCAGCTGGCGCATGCTGCTGGTTACCAGATGAATTATTACTATCCGAAACTTGTGGTACGAGCTTTACAATGTTTTCAGCACGATCAAGTATTTTATCAAGTTGAGAGGCAAGCCAATCAGCTTCACCTTCACCGCTGAATGAGAAATTCCCGATCTGTATTTCAATTTTGGATGTGGTCATACCTTCTCCTTCTGGTTTTTAAATATAACGCCTATTCAATTTGTGAGGCGTATTTTTGCCGAATCAATTTCGAATTCTGGTTATGTGTTACTTTGAACATTTATATACTTTTCCAATGGCAGTAGTATTAGTTGTTCCAAGCGAGCCATAGGCGTTTGTATTTTTCATGTCTTGTATCAACACGAGATTTCCATCAAGCTTATATGCTTTGTTTCGTAGTTCATTTCTAGCTCCTATCACGAGATTTTCGTTAGAGGTGAAATCGCCGGTAAACCAATTACCTTGAGAGCCCGCTATTTCAGCTAAAAACGCGCACTGCTTATTGTTAGGCATTTCATTAACAATTTCAATTCCTGCAGCTTCAGGTTGTAACTGTATTGCAGAACAACCTGTTAAAACGAGTGTCAGATATAATCCATTCTTAAACATAGCTCCTCCATTTGTACTTAAACATAACAGTTAAATTCTGCGCCAAGCGCGCTTTATCACAATTGCACTATACGACAATCGACTAAGACCTAATCTATCGGCTAAGTTACTAAAAAACAAGGGTTAAATATCTATTTGATTTTTCACCATTTTTGTTTCCCGGCATTGCGCCGGGTAAAGTTTGAATTTAATCTGTTCATCCTTAAAAAATATCAACAGAGTAATCAATGACTTAGCAAGCCGGTAATGATGTTTCCCGGCACCACGCCTAAAATCTAGCATTAATGGGTATTGACTTATTTCCCATATTAAGCGACTTATATAAGTAGTATAAATAAAAGGAGTTTATTATGAAAGATGTCAGGAGGCCAATCGACCCCAACTCAACCCGCCTAATCGACCAATTACGGACCTGCATTCGAATAGGAATCTTGCTTACTCTACGGAAAAAGTTTATATACTTTGGATACTACGATTTATCCGATTTAGTGAGTTAAAACACTCAAAAACAATGGGAAAGACAGAAGTTGAAAATTATCTAAATCATATGGCTTCTGCCAAGTACTATAGTAAATCAACACAACGAGTGGCATTAAACGCATTAGTTTTTCTCTACCAAATATTACTGGATATTGATTTAGGAGAAATCCGTTATTTTAAGTCCAACAAACCCAAAAAGGTTCCTGTCGTTTTTTCAAAACAAGAAGTGGAAGTTGTATTTAAGAACTTATCTGGTAAATACCGACTTGCCGCTCATCTGATTTATGGTACAGGTTTAAGAATTTCAGAGTTAGTCAAACTACGTATTAAAGACATCGACTTTTCTCTATGCCAAATAATTGTAGTGGCAGAAAAAGGCGACAAAGACAGAGTAACTCTTTTACCAAAGTCACTTTTCGAACCACTTATTGTTCAAATAGCCATTGCAAAATCACTTCATAAGGAAGACTTATGTAATGGTCATGGCGAAGTTTATTTACCCAATGCTATTGGCAATGTTTATCCAGCCGCTCGAAAACAAACGGGATGGCAGTTCCTATTCCCTGCAAGTAAATTAACATTCGACTATCAGACCAGTACACCAAGACGACACCATATTGATGAATCAATTTTCCGAAAGGCCATAAAAAGTGCCATTCTAAAATCTGGAATTAATAAAAATGCAAGTACTCATACCTTTAGACACTCTTTTGCAACACACATGCTTCAGAGTGGTTGTGACATTAGGAGATTACAAGAGTTATTAGGTCATAGTGATGTTTCGACAACCGCTATTTACACCCACACGATAGAACTTGCAAAAGTGACAAGCCCTATCGATCTATTGTCGAATAAAAGTGTTACTAAACCGCTTTAACAATATTCTCAACGTTATCCCTGGCATCACCGAATAACATGTGAGTATTGTTTTCAAAAAATAGTGGATTTTGTATACCGGCTTGCCAGCGTCTAAGCTATTCGGATCCCCCATTGCAGATGGATTCACCGAATCGTTTCGCTTCTACTAACGCTTACTTATTCCATAAGCGAGCTTATATAGAGCAGGTAAGATTAGCAAAGTGAGTATTGTCGATGAAATGATCCCGCCGATGACAACCGTCGCTAACGGTCTTTGAACTTCTGCACCCGCTCCAGTATTAAAAGCCATAGGAACGAACCCCAAACTAGCGACTAAAGCGGTCATTAGAATCGGCCTTAATCGCTGACTCGCACCGTGTCGAATTGCTTCCATCAGTTCTGTTCCTCGTTCACGAATTTCACCAATAAATGAGAGCATGACTACACCATTCAATACTGATACGCCTGATAGAGCGATAAAGCCCACCACTGCGGAAATTGATAAAGGCATATCTCGCAAAGTTAAAGCCAGAACGCCACCGGTGAGTGCGAGAGGTATTCCAGTAAAGATAATGAGACTGTCGCGGAAGGAATTAAAAGCACCAAATAACAAACTAAAAATAAGTAATAGGGTAATTGGTACAACAATTGATAATCGCTGACTGGCTGACTCTAATTGCTCAAATGTACCGCCATACTCAATCCAATAACCACTCGGTAAGTCGAGCTTACTATTCATTAGATCTTGGGTTTCCTTGATGAAAGAGCCCAGGTCACGGTCAACCACATTGGCGGTCGCAACAATGTTTCTTTTACCATTTTGTCGGTTTATTTGATTCGGTCCTTCAATCTCTCGAATAGTGGCAATTTCTCCAAGCGGTACATAGCTCAAATCTGGATTAGCCTCACTGGAAAGTGCAATGGGTATTTGAGATAAGCTTCTCGGATCTTTTCGAACCGATTCATCCATTCTCACCATTAACTTGAATCGTCGATCGCCTTCGTAAATCACACCGGCTTGAACACCACTAATAGCAGCTTGAATGGCGAATTGAAGATCGCTTACGCTTAAGCCGAGGAGTGCCATATGATCTCGTTGCGGCTCAATTGAAAGCATCGGTAGTCCTTTCATTTGCTCCACTCGAACATCTTTAGCCCCACCCACTCCTGCTAATAACTGGCTGGCTTTTTCCCCGTAGGTCGCTAACACATCCAAATCATCACCGTAAATTCTAACCGCGACATCTGAGCGAACACCAGCAATCAATTCATTAAATCGCATTTCAATTGGTTGGGTAAATTCGTATTTATTTCCGGGGACAGACTCAACCACCGATCTCAACTCAGCTAGAAATTGCGCTTTGGTTTTGTCGGGATCAGGCCATTGTTCGCGAGGTTTTAGAATCAAGAATGTGTCAGCAACATTGGGTGGCATTGGGTCAGTCGCGATTTCCGGCGTTCCGATTTTGGAGAAGACACGCTCGATCTCACCAAACTCACCGATCACTTTTTCCAACTGCATTTGCATACTGACCGACTGCTCTAATCCTGTTCCCGGAATTCGCAATGCATGAAGGGCAATATCGTGTTCATCCAGTTGGGGTAAAAACTCAGTTCCTAGTCGGGATACTTGCATCCCACTTAAAACGACAATGATCAAAGCAGCAGAAACCATCGTTAGTGGTCGTTTTAAAGTGAGAGAAAGTAACGGCTGATATAATCGACGCGCCTTATTCATTAACCAGTTTTCTTGTTCACTGACTCTACCTCGAACAAAAATAGCCACAGCAGCCGGCACAAAGGTAATTGAAAAGATTAACGCACCTAGTAGCGCAGCAATGACAGTGAACGCCATGGGTTGAAACATTTTTCCTTCAACGCCAGTTAAGATCATAATAGGCACATAAACCAACATGATAATCAGCACCCCAAACACTGCGGGTCGAAATACTTCGGCAGTACTTTGAGTGACTTGCTGTAAACGCTCGGTTAGCGAGAGTGTTCGATTCAATTTGGTTTGAGCTTGCGCCAAACGACTTAAAGCATTTTCTACAACGATAACCGCACCATCAACAACCAGCCCAAAATCAATAGCACCTAGACTCATTAAATTACCTGAAACTTTATTAGCCGCCATTCCGGTAATTGCAAATAACATGCTTAGCGGAATCACCATTGCGGTAATCAGAGCCGCTCGAAAATTCCCCAAAAGTGCGAATAGAACCACAATCACGAGCAGGGCCCCTTCAAGTAGGTTATTCTTTACCGTTGCAATCGTTTTATCGACGAGTGTGGTACGGTCATAGGCAGCTTCCGCAACGACATCTTCCGGTAAACTTAAATTAACCTGGATCAGCTTTTCTGCCACGGCTTTAGAGACGGTTCGACTGTTTTCTCCGATTAACATAAATGCTGTGCCAAGAACCGTTTCCTTACCATTTTGGGTGGCTGCTCCGGTCCTTAATTGCTTCCCCAGTTGAACCCGTGCGACGTCCTTGATGCGTACCGGTGCATCATCCCGTTTGGCAATTACAATTTCAGCTATTTCTTCCATTGTTTGTATTTGTCCGGGAGAGCGAACTAACCATTGCTCGCCATTACGTTCAATGTATCCAGCCCCTGCATTTTGATTGTTTTGCTCAATAGCAACAATCAAATCCTTGATAGTGACTTTATAGGCTAGCAGTTTCCCCGGTAACGGAGTGACTTGGTATTCCCGTACTGAACCGCCGATACTATTAATCTCTGTGATTCCAGGCACTTTTACTAGTTGAGGTCGAATGATCCAATCTTGAATGGTTCGTAAATCTTCCGTAGTATAAGCCTGACCATCGGCTCTCAGAGCGCCCTCTTTTGCCTGAATGGTATAGATAAAAATCTCACCTAATCCACTGGCGATAGGTCCTAATTGGGGTTCAACTCCGGTCGGTAAATCACCGCGAATACCACGCAATCGCTCACTGATTTGTTGGCGCGCCCAGTAGATGTCGGTACCTTCCTCAAAGATTACGGTAACTTGCGAAAGACCATAACGAGATAAAGATCGGGTGTAATCCATCTTGGGGATCCCGGCCATCGCATTTTCAACCACGTAAGTGATCCGCTGCTCTGATTCTAGTGGCGAATAACCCTCTACTTGTGAGTTGATTTGGACTTGAACATTAGTAATGTCTGGCACAGCATCAATGGGTAATTTAAAAGCATTATAAAGCCCTAATCCGGCGATCAAAAAGGTGGCAACAATTATCAGCCAGCGCTTTTCTACCGAAAAGGCGATTAATCGATTCATCATGATTTCATCTCCTAGTGGTCGTGGCTAGCGCCATCTTTAAGAACGTCGGCTTTTAACAAGAAGCTGTTTTCGACAACATATTCTGTCCCTACTTCGATTCCGCCAAGTACCTCAATATATTCACCATCGCTCGCGCCAAGTTGAACCATGCGAACTTCAAACGTATTTCCATACTTGGCAAATACCACAGGCATATCTCGAAAGCTCTGAATTGCACTTGCTTTTACCGCCATCGGCACGTTTCGATTTTCGATTTCAATGTCCGCTTTTATATGCATACCAGGGCGCCAATGCCCATCATTATTTTTTACGATTGCTCGAGCACGCGCGATATGTCCACCGGTCATTTTTGGCGCAATATAAGAAATGCTTGATTCAACTCGTTTGTGTTGGTGTAAATCGTATAATTCAACTTTTTGACCAATAGCAAGTTGTTCGATATTTTCTGGAAAAGCGGATAGATCAACCCACACTTTAGAAAGATCGGTAATTTCTATCAGTACTGATTCGTCTGCTCTATCACCAATATTCACAAGTACATCACTCACTTCACCATCAGTCGGGCTTTGCAGGTAATAATTTTGCAGCGTTTGGGTATTTTGCAAAGTGACTAGGCGTTGACCTTTTTTGACTTTCTCACCCACTTGAACGTGAATGCTTTCTACCAACCCTGGGTATGCTGCGTGAAGTTTAAATAACTGGTTATTCGGAATACTGATCACGCCAAATAGAGTATCGCTGAACTTGAGCTCTCGGGAATCGACAGTTTCTGTCTTAATCCCAGAAAGCTTTATCAAACGTTCGCTGATCTCTGCACGTCCTTCGTGATTTTCATAATGCCAGCGATAGGATTGATTATTAAATTGGGCTTCAATAGTCACATCAAAAGAATGGGGCTCAACCACTTCTTTATCGCTTACCAGATAGTTTCTCTCGGTAGTAAACTCTAATCGATCTTGCGCGCCACCTAACCGGTCAAGAATGACGTTTATTTTCACTGATGATGGTTCGACTGTTTGACCATTTTGATAAATGAAAAGACGCATTTCGGGTGGTATACCACTCTCAAAAATAGTGACTTCTACTGCCAATCCATCCTGCTGTAAGAGTTTTCCGCCATGCGGTCCTTTGACCTCAGCACGCTCGTCAACTCGTTCACTGGAAGCAATCACGTAGTTAACAGGACTGATTAAAATTAATAGTAGTAATAAGTTTCTCATTTCTTTTCTCCTGTTAGCGGGGCAGAAATTGTTGTCATGGATTGACCGGTAATTCGTTCAAGTTCTAAATACTGTTGATAGACTTGCCAATGAACATTAATCAATGATCGCTCAATTGAGAAAAGTTCGGATTGGGCATCGATCCATTGCAAAACAGAGTAGTGACCTTTTTGATAACCCTTCTCAGTTTCTGCTAACAGCTTTTTCGCTTGCGGGAGTAATTTGTTATTTAATGATTCAGCTTGCGCTTTTAGACTTAACAACTGTTGCCGAATCTCAAGCAAAGTCAGTTTTAATTGTTGCTTAAACGACTCTGTCTCGAGATTGGTTTGTTCGATAGCAATTCGTGCTGCTTTAATTCGACCTCGATTGGGATTTTCGAAGGCTAATGGCATTGAAAATGCAAAATTCAAAGACTGATCACTTGTCAGTTGATGTTGCTTTAATCCAACCGTAAATGTCATATCGCTTTGCCCATTTGATTGAGCAAGTTTTAATCTCGAATCGGATACCCTTTGCAAAGCTAATTGATGCTGCATGCTAGGTAGTTTTTCGATTGCTTTAAGGACTAATTCTCTTTCCGGAATAGTGGGAATAGCACTGAAGTTACCGCCAAGACTGCTAAACTCAGGCTCGGCCATCCACATAGCCGCCAGTCGAATTTGAGCTTGTTTAAGTTGGCTAATCAGTTGTTCTTTTTGAAAATCTGAACGGGCAACTCGAAGGGCCATTTTCGACACGTCCGCTTCACCGACCGCACCGGCTTTCGCTCTTTTTTTGATTACTTGCAGCGCTTTGTTCTCGCTGAGAATACGACGTTTAATCCATCTCAACTGTTCTTCCAGCAAAATATTTTGATAATAACGACGATTCGTTTCTGCAAGAATATCTAGTCGAGCAAGTTGGTACTCACTTTGTAAACGTCGAGTTTTAGCCGTTGCAAACTGAAGGCGATTTTCTTGTTTACCGCCTAGTTCCAATATTTGACTGTAAGTTACACTGATTTCGCTGCTATCAAAACTCTGATAGTCACCGGAACCTAATGCGTTCTCAACTTCAACTCTTAGAGTAGGTGTTGGTCTCGCCTCTGCTTGCAGCTGCATTGCTTCAGCGCCGCGAACTGCAAGCGGAAAAGATTTTAATTCTGCATTGTTTTGCAGTGTTAGCCCTAAAGCTTGTTTTAGAGTGATAGTCGTTTGTGCTGCAGCCGGCAAAATTAAAATACAGCTAAGACTGAAAATGGACAGCATCGATTGACCGGTTCGAATTATTCTCGAACTGATCCTATTAAGGTAATTCATGATTTTACTCCATAGTAAAATAGACCGAACTTCATCAATGACGAATCTTCGGTATGTCTAATTTAATTAAGTGATTGAACTTTAATGGAGATTAAATGGTTGGAGGGGGTACTGGTGGAGTGTGAGTTAAATTAGTTAATCGACTTTTGAACTCTATTGGGCTCTCGTAAGTTCGAATTTCAAAATGCTTCATGTCATCGGACTTAAGAAAAACACTAAAATGAATATGAAAATGTTCGTGTTGTTCTTCTTCACCTGAATCATTCTCTTGTGTTTGTTGCTCAACAATTCCATGAGATTCAATATCAAAATGCAGGTGAGGTACGTTATGCGAGTCGTGATCATCTTCGGTAATATGCGCAGTCGCCCATACACCGTTAAAGAGTAGTGGAGTCAAAATAATGAGGACTAAAAGTCGTTTTAACATGTTTTTAATGATTAGCTTTAATCACAATGCCTGAGTGAATTGGCTCTGGATCCTAACAAAATTCGCGGATTTTGCAAGTTTATCCCTGCAATTAGAGATTCTTCTTTAATTTGAGCGTCTATTTATCTTTTGTAGAATGCCGTTTTTATTTGCGAGGCCCAGTCCACATCTTTTTGCGGGCGATTGTGCTTGGCTTTGTTATACAGCATTACTCAAAACTTTCAATATCGATTTTCGACAGCGCGAGGGCCTCTTGTGCTTGAAGCCTTTTCTGACCTGCAGCAACAGCCATCACTTTTCCCAGTACCTCAGAAATTTCCCCTTTTTTGATAGAGGCATTTTTTGCCTTCGATAAATAGTACTTGGTACACGGCTGACAATTCATCCCCATTGCAGCCGCTAGCCCGACCAATAACTCAGTTCGTTCATCCAAATATTCGTTCGAGTGGGTTGACTCATAGAACGTATCATAAAGATTTTGTTGGTGTTTAGTTAACATTCAATGTTCCTTTGCGTTATAACCGCCTTAAGCATGTGTAAGAGCGTTGCATGATATTTCCTCATTAGAGATTTATATGCGACAACCGAATGCATTTTGCAAAAAAATCAAACCTCACAACTGATTAATCAATCGCTTAACTTCCGACAAATGTCGTCGGCTAATTTCTAGTTGTTTTTCATCCTCGCCTAATACCACATAGGAATGCCCTTGATTATCGCGATGTATACCGGTAATAAACTTTTTAGCGACTATGGCGTTGCGATGAATACGCACAAAACTTTCCGAAAATTCGCCTTGCAAATCTTTAAGGGTATCTTCGATAATGGTTTCACCATTAAGGTACTTTACCGTGACATACTTAAGTTCGGCTTGAAAATACACGATGTCTTTAACTGGAATGAGTTTAATATTACCGCTGATTTTGGCGGTGATGTTCGTTCGACCTTCATGCTGAGATCTAACCGCATTAATTTGTGCCTGATTTAAACTACAGGCGTTTTCCAGCGCTTGTTTAAGATTCGCTTCTCGCACTGGTTTAAGCAGATAAGCCACAGCGCTTACTTTAAAAGCATCCAAAGCATATTCATCATAAGCGGTTGTAAATATAATCGCGGGAGGTTCCTCCAACTGCGTTATATGCTGCGCGGCCTCCAGTCCATCCATTCCGGGCATGCGGATATCCATCAATATCACATCCGGTTTTTCTTTTTGGCACGCTACCACGGCTTGTAGGCCATTATTGGCGAGCTGGATAGTCTCCACAAATTCAAATTCGGACAAGAGTTGTTTTAATCTCTGCTGAGCCAATGGCTCATCATCAACCACTAATAATTTCATGTTATTCCCTTAGGTTTGATTTATCTTTTCTCTTAATTCCGCCAATCATCCCACAACCAATTGTTTAGTCGGAATGGTCATCGAGACTTTATATTCGCTTGCCAGATTTTCTCTAGTTAGTTTAGCACGCCCATTAAATATCACTTCCAGCCGCTGTTTAATATTATTGAGCGCAATGCCGTGTCCCTTATGTACACTTTCCTTTAATTTTGGATTGGCCACTTGAATCGTCAGAAATCCGTCCTGCCGATTTATTTTGACCTCAACAACCCCACCTTCCGGAAGCATTTGAATGCCATGATACACAGCATTTTCTAAAAGGGGCTGCACCGACAAAGGCGGCACCATGACCGATAAACAGTTTTCATCAACCTGCCATTCAACTTTAAGCCTGTCACCCAGTCGTAATTTTTCAATCGACAAATACTTTTTGCCATTTTCAAGCTCCGTTCTTAGCGGTATCAGTTCACTATTTATATCCAATGTTGCGCGGATCAGGTCACTTAAGTCTTCGATGGCTGTTTCCGCCTTTTTGGCATCAATCCGAGTTAAACTGGCTATCACATTCATACTATTAAATAAGAAGTGCGGTCTAATTCTCGCTTGCAGCGCTTCCAGGCGTGCCGCTGACTCAAGCGCGAGTTGTTTTCGATATTGTTGCTGTAGGTAAAAATATCTTAGTAAAACAGAACCAATTAATCCTGCGACAACCATATTTTTGATGAAAAATTTAACTTGAGCGACAATTGTCAGATCAATATCGACGCCATAATAAAAGACTAAAGTTACCAAGCAGTAGAGAAAAGTAGCCGCCAAAATGATTAGCAAACTAAGCAGTCCTGCAATACTGTCGCGCAATTTTGCCAGTGAAGGCCTTAGTAAACATAAAATCGCCACTGAACTAAGACTGATCCACTGAAGTGATATCGAATACAGCCCAAAGATCTGCCAGGGGTCACTGCTAGATCGGACGCCTAGCAAAGTAAAAATAACCGAAAGCAGTTCGCCAATCAATACCACCATCAAAACCGACTGGACCCGACAGAAATCCGGTAGAAAGAATTCAGGTAATGGTCTTTTGTCCATTGGCGTTGGTCTCTAGTTCTTTACCGATTATCCAAACGTGGTTTTGCATTGAATAACCTATTGAACTAATATGTGTCATTCGAAAAGTTAGGACTATCATAAATGCCAGAGCAGCAATTGAAAAGCCATTATCGGACCTGCAACCTGTGTGAGGCGATGTGTGGACTAAAAATCGAAGTAAAAGGTAATCAAGTCGTCTCGATTAAGGGCGACAAGCAAGATCCCTTCAGTCAAGGTCATATCTGCCCTAAAGCAGTGGCATTACAGGATTTGTATGAAGACAAAGACCGCTTAACTAAACCGGTAAAGAAAACACCAGACGGTTGGCAAGAAATCTCTTGGAAAGAAGCTTTTAGGCAAGTTGCCTCACAACTAAAAAATATTCAGACGCAATACGGACGCAATGCAGTGGGTGTTTATGCCGGTAATCCCACGGTGCACAATTTGGAAGCGATGATTTATGGCGTGGATTTTTTTCGTCAGTTACGCACTAAAAATCGTTATTCTGCCACTTCCGTCGATCAACTGCCTCATCATCTAGCCGCCATGTTAATGTTTGGTCATCCACTCATGTTGCCTATCCCAGATATTGATCATACTGATTTTATGGTGATTTTAGGTGCCAATCCGGTGGTATCAAATGGCAGTATTATGACCGTACCTAACGTCAAAAAACGCCTGAAGAATATTCAAAAAAGAGATGGCAAAATAGTGACTATCGATCCTCGATTCACTGAAACGGCCAAAATCGCTGATCAACATTTGTTTATAAAACCGGGAAGCGATGCCTATTTGTTGATGGCGATGATTAATTATCTTTTCGATAAAGATTTGCTGGATTGTAAACATCTCAAACAGCATATCGATGATCTGGATAAAATTCATGATTTAGTCAAAGATTTCAACCCTGAAAAGGTTGCCGAACTAACTGGCATATCAGCGAGCAAAATAGGACAACTGGTGGAGGATTTTTGCCGAGCAAAAAGCGCGGTTTTGTACGCCAGGATCGGTGTATCAACCCATGAATTTGGGTCTCTGGCCAACTGGCTGGTTAACTTATTTAATATTTTGACCGGCAATATGGACGCAAAAGGTGGCATGATGTTTACCACGCCAGCGATTGATCTGGTTGGCTTTAAAAAACCAAAAATGAAGAAGTTTGGCCGTTATTTTAGTCGAGTGAGCCATTACCCAGAAACCATCGGTGAGTTTCCAGTTGTTGCACTTGCGGAAGAAATTTTAACGCCTGGAGAAGGGCAAATTAAAGCGATGATCACCGCTGCCGGTAACCCCCTTTTATCAACACCAAATAACCAGCAATTGACTCAAGCCTTTCAACAATTAGACTTTATGGTGAGTATCGATTTTTATATTAACGAAACCACCAAATACGCCGATATTATCCTGCCGCCCCCCACACCGCTAGAAAGGCCCCACTATGATCTGGTGTTTAATCATCTGGCGGTAAGAAACTATGCGAAGTATTCAGAATCATTGTTTGAGAGAGAAAAAGGCAGTTTATCAGAAGCGCAAATTTATCAGGCTCTCACCCAACTGATGGCACCAGACGGTTTAATTTCAAAATTAAAAATCTGGTTAAAGATCCAGATCATGAAATGGCTGGGACCCCAAGGCATTCTAAATAAGGGCATAAAACAAGGCCCTTATGGCAAAGATCGGCAGCCAGACTTTAAAAACCTCGATCTGAATAAGATAAAGCAGCATCCTCACGGCTTAGATCTCGGTGCGCTTAAATCCTGTTTTCCAGCGAAAATCTTAACCAAAAACGGCAACATCCAGCTGGCTCCAGAGGAATTTATCAGTGACTTGAAACGGCTTAAGCAAAAATATAACGAGCGACAAGCAGAATCACCTCAAGCTGGAGAAAAGCGCTTTTCGTTGATCGGTCGGCGTGACCCTCGTACCTGCAACTCCTGGATGCACAATAGCTATCGGTTAGTTAAGGGCAAACCGGGGTGCATCGCCCATATGAATGAGCAAGATGCGATAGATCTCGGAATTAAAGATGGTCAGCTGATCAAGATTAGCTCTCGGGTCGGCCAAATCAGTTTGCCGGTCGAAGTAACCGAAACAATAATGCCCGGCACTGTTTCTGTTCCTCATGGTTGGGGGCACGGCATTGAACAAACCCGAATGTCAGTTGCCAATGCGCACACAGGTGTTAGCGTCAACCAACTCACTGATGAAAAATTTGTTGATCAGTTAACCGGAAATGCGGCACTTAATGGTGTACCGGTAGCGATAACCCTTGCTTAAAATAGTTTCAAAATTCTTTTCGAGTCATTACCTTTACCTTGGGATATAAAAATGAAAAACTTATTCGCATGGCTTCTGCTCATTTTGGCAATAACGCCAGTGATAGCAGCTAAACAACTGAATGACTCAGAGCTGCAGCCGGACAAGCCAAAAAAACCAACCTGGGATGTAAATCACCCGCCAGGCGAGTCCTATTTTGCTGAGATTGACGTTACCCAAGGGACCTGGATGAATGTTGATGTCAGCCCTGACGGAAAAACCATTGTCTTTGACTTGCTGGGTGATCTTTACCTGATGCCCCTCAATGGCGGAGAAGCAAAGGCACTAACTCATACCATCGCCTGGGAAATGCAGCCAACATTTAGTCCGGATGGCCAAAAGATTGCTTTTACCTCTGATCAAGGAGGAGGCGATAATATCTGGATCATGGATGCGGATGGGACTAATCAAAAACAGGTCACCGATGAGCCTTTTCGCTTATTAAATAGTCCCAGTTGGAGTCCTGATGGGCAGTATATTGCCGCGAAAAAACATTTCACATCGAAACGCTCACTCGGTGCAGGAGAAATATGGTTATACCACAAAGCAGGTGGTTCCGGGCTGCAGCTCAACGAGCGGCCCAATGATCAAAAAGATATCGGCGAACCTCGCTTCTCGCCTGATGGAAGAAAAGTCTACTTTTCACGAGATTCCACTCCAGGGAAAATATTTGAATACAGTAAAGATTCCAATAAAATCATTTACGAAATCTTTTCAATCGAACGCCGCAGTGGAAAAATAATCAAAGAAGTTTCCGGCATGGGCGGAGCGGTAAGGCCAACTCCTTCGCCCGATGGCAAGTACCTGGCGTTTGTTAAACGGATACGCAATCAATCCAGTATTTTTATAAAAGACTTGAGTACCGGTATTGAAACGCCGATCTACAAAAACCTCGACAGAGATATGCAAGAAACCTGGGCTATCCACGGCGTTTATCCGAATATTGCATGGACCCCGGATAGTCAGAGTCTGATTTTTTGGGCCGGAGGTAAACTGCATAATCTCGATCGCACTACCCAAGTGGCAAAACAAATTCCGTTCCATGTTAAAACTACCCGAGAAATGCGCAAGGCGGTTCGATTTGAAGTGGATCCAGGGCCTGATTCATTTATTACCAAGATGCTTCGCTGGGCGCAAGTTCGTCCCGATGGCAAGCAGGTGGTATTTCAAGCACTGGGTCAGCTCTATACACGAACTTTACCGGATGGAAAAACCAAACGATTAACCAAATCAAAAAACCAAATGGCTTTTTATCCGGCTTATTCGAACGATGGTAAATGGATTGTTTATTCCAGTTGGAATGATAACCAACAAGGCTCGGTCAAGAAGATCCGCTCGAGTGGCGGCAAAAGCCAAACGCTCACCCGCCAACCAGGTAAATATATTGAGCCAGCATTCTCCGCCGATGGAAAACAAGTGGTCTACCAAAAAGTGACGGGAGGACGACTATTATCGCCGGATTACGATCTCAATCCTGGCATCTACCAGGTTAGGGCTACAGGCGGTCCGTCGCAGTTAGTGACTGATACTGGTAACAATCCCTTTTTCGCGCCGTCAGGCAATAGAATATATGTCACCCGTTTAGTGGATAAAAAAACCCAATTAGTCAGTATTAATTTAGCCGGACTGGACCCCATTATTCACGCCAGCAGTCAATGGGCAACGGAATTTAATCTGTCTCCCGACGGCCAATACTTAAGCTTTAAAGAGCGATATCAGCTTTATGTTGTGCCTTTTACCGACGCTGCTAAATCGATTGAGATTTCACCAAAAGCAACCAATTTACCGGTGATTAAACTCACCCAAACTGGCGGAAACTCCCTGTCCTGGAGCCAAGGTAGTCGACAAGTTAATTGGTCATTGGGCTCAGATTTGCATCAGCTTAAGTTGCCGCCGGTTGAGCAATGGAAAGAGCAACAGCAAGCGTTACAGATAAGCACTATAACGCTCGGATTTAAAGTACAAAGCGACAAACCTGTCGGCAATACGCTATTGTCAGGAGCAAAAATAATTACCATGAATGGCGACCTGGTGATCGAGCAGGGCGATCTGTTGATTGAAGACAATCGAATAAAGGCCATCGGCAAAAAAGGGTCCCTTAGCGTGCCTGGAAATACCAAAACGATTTCTCTGAAGGGTAAAACCATCATTCCCGGACTCGTAGACGTTCATTGGCATGGCAGTCAAGGGAGCAACCAGATTACTCCACAGCAGAACTGGATGAATTTAGCCTCGTTGGCGTTTGGCGTTACCACGATTCATGATCCGTCCAATGATACCGGCGAAATATTTGCCTCGGCAGAACTAGCCAGAAAAGGACTGATCGTCGCACCAAGAATTTTTTCTACAGGACGAATTCTGTATGGCGCAGAGGCGTACAATACCGTCGAAATAAATAGCCTGAAAGACGCCAGCCTGCATCTACAAAGGCTCAAACAACAAGGCGCATTTTCAGTAAAGAGTTACAATCAGCCTCGCCGAGATCAACGTCAGCAAGTTCTTGAGGCGGCCCGCTCCTCTCAGATGATGGTGGTGCCAGAAGGAGGCTCCACCTTTCAACATAACCTCACGATGATTATCGATGGACATACCGGCATTGAACATTCTATTCCCGTGGCCGCTATATACGATGATGTCAAACAACTTTGGTCACAGAGCGAAACCGGTTATACACCAACGCTAGTCGTCTCCTACGGTGGTATCTGGGGTGAGAACTATTGGTATCAGCATAATGAGGTATGGAAACATCCGCTACTGAGCCACTATGTGCCAAAAGAAATTCTTTATCCTCGCGCAATCCGCCGATCAATGGCGCCAGAGGCAGATTATAACCACTTTAATTCCGCCCGGGTCTCCGCCGAACTGCAAGATTTAGGTGTGAGTATTCAGCTTGGTGCGCACGGACAAAGAGAGGGATTGGGTTCTCATTGGGAAATGTGGATGTTCGCTCAAGGCGGAATGACGCCCATTGAAGTCTTACGTGCAGCAACCCTGGATGGCGCCAAATATATTGGCATGGATCAACATATTGGCTCATTAGAGGTAGGTAAACTGGCTGATCTGGTTATTTTACAAAGTGATCCTTTGCAGGATATTTATGCGACCGATGAAATCCATATGGTGATGATCAATGGGCGATTATATGATTCCAGTAGTATGAATGAGGTTGGAAATCATCCCAAAAAACGCGACAAACTTTATTTTCAATAAATAATAGTCTTTTACCCTGAATCGAACGGTTGGATCTGGCAAGCCTGACTTTCTTTCGAGGTAAAGTTTTTCACATCCAACCGATTTTTCCCGCAAGCAAATAAGATGTTCAATCACTTTTAGTGAATAATTACCAAACCAGGAGTTTGAGCTAGGCAAGTAACGACAAATTGTGTAATCTCTTTGTTAACATTCGCCCTCACTTAACAAGGATATTAAATTCATATGCGTCTTGTCGGTTACCTTTTATCGCTGTTACTTGCTGGTTGTGTTACTTCTACAAAAAATTCCGCCAAAGAAGATCTGGTTCTTCATTGCCCCGCTTTTGGTTCTGACGGATGGACTAAAGCGACATTATCTCAACCACAACAAAATTTGTTTATTAATAAACAAGAATTTGCAGTACCTTCCGACTACAAGACTCTGTGGTTCAAATCTAAGTCGAATTCGGTCGGCTTATGTATTGTTCCAGACCGACGCAATAGAGGCGTGAACTATGGTTGTAATAGCGCATACGCCATCTATGCTAAAGGGGCCGAAGGCTGGAAATTGAAAGACCAAAAGGTTGCCATTTGCCGTAGTTAACCCAAACTATACCGACAAGAGCTTATATTAACTGGCTTTCTGCAACAATTTAAGTAGCATGTGAGAGTGATTATTCAACTAAGTAGTAGTGATTAGCATAAAAATAATAATAAATTAATCTGCAGTGTAATTATAAACCTATGATATCAAAAATTTCGTTCAAAGTAGAAAATAACATTTTAAAATGCTTTATGACCGGTAAAAAATCAATCGACGATGCCATAATATTGTGGAAGCAGATAGTCGATAAATGCGAAAAAGATAACCTATCTCGTATTCAAGTGAGTTTGGCTGTTACCGGTCGGTTTAGCCCATTTGAAGCCATTGGGAATTACCAGTTAATTATTAATATATTGAAACAGGTCGACATTAAGATAGCGATCATTGATTGGAATAATTCATCCGCTTCCGACACCCAAATCTGCTGTAATATGGCGGTTAGTCAAGGTCTGAATCTTTGCTATTTTGATTCTCAGCAGGGGGCATCCCGCTGGCTTCTCGCTGACTCTGATGATCTTAGCGAGTCCACCAGATGAAGAGCTTTTATTGGTTCGATTTTGAAACCTTTGGTGCCAACCCAGGCAAAGACAAACCCTGCCAGTTTGCTGGAATTCGCACCGACTTTGACTTTAACGTCATAGATAATCCACTTAACATTTATTGTAAACCGTCAAACGATTTTATTCCTCATCCCCAGGCCTGTTTAATCACAGGAATCACTCCACAAATCGCAATCCAAAAAGGACTTTGTGAAAGAGACTTTTTCCGAGAAATTCACTCGCAGATATCGCAGCCTAACACTTGCACAGTTGGTTACAATAGCATTCGGTTTGACGATGAAGTGATTCGTCATGGTTTTTACCGAAATTTTTATGATGCTTATGCCCGTGAATGGCAAAATGGAAATTCTCGTTGGGATATTATCGATCTACTTAGAATGACCCATGCGTTACGACCAGACGGGATCATTTGGCCGACCAATGATGACGGCGTGATTAGCTTTCGACTGGAATTATTAAGTCAAGCTAACGGCATTGAACATGAAGATGCCCATGACGCGCTGAACGACGTTTATGCCACCATTAATATGGCAAAACTAGTCAAACAAAAACAGCCAAAACTGTATGAATATCTTCTCTCGCTTAGAGACAAACGATTAGTCATGACTGAAATAGATTTGGTTAATTGCACACCTTTTGTGCATTGCTCAGCCATGCTAGGAAGCGAGCATCATTATACCGGGGTCATGATGCCTTTATTGATCCACCCAAACAATAAAAACAGTGTGATTTGCATTGACCTCACTCGCCCGATTGACGAGCTGTCGCAACTTAGTCAAAAACAAATAAGTGAACGCATTTTTACTCGACAAGATGATTTGCCTGCTGGCATGCAACGACTGGCCATCAAAGAAGTCCACTACAATAAATGTCCAGCAGTCGCTCCATTGGGAGTACTGAACGATGATTGCCAAAAAAGATTACACATCAATTTAGCTGAATGTCTTGCCAGGGCCCAAAAACTGAAGAGTTTTGTTAAACCTTTTGGCGAAAAGCTGCGAGATGTGTACACCAACAAGAAATTCGAAACAACCGCCAATCCAGATCATGCACTCTACTCCGGTGGTTTTTTTAGCTCCGCCGATAAACACAAAATGGATGAAATTCGATCAGCCAGTTGGCAGTCGTTAGCCGAATCAAATTATCGGTTTAATGACCCGCGTTTAGAAGAATTATTATTCAGATATAGAGCACGAAACGCCAGCGAATCCTTAAACCCCTCTGAATTGGCAAGATGGGAAACGCTCAGAAAATCGTTTTTGTTTGATCCTGAGAGTGGCTCCACTTTGGTCTACGAAGAATATCGCCACCTGATGACCAATTTAAACAAGGATGTGCATGTCGATCAACAGATACTTTCAGCGCTAAATACTTATGTAGAGAGTATTGTTGCTGAAGATTGAGATGCCGACATTTCGTCAAAATTAAGCACTAGTTAAGTTGACAAAATCTACAGATCCCTATGGATCAAGTCGGTTTTTTCGTGATTCTAGGAATTTTTGTCGTTTTACGACTATTAAATCATATCTCTTTTTGAGATAATCGGTTGGTGGCTGCTTCAAGAGATTGCGCCATTGGTTTGATGCGACCGAATTTATTTAGACTCAATTATATTTCCGTTTAATGACGTAGGAATCCAGATGAATGTAGAAGTTTCATTTCGAGTAGAAAGACAAATTTTAAGGTGTTATGTATCCGGTAAAAAAAATCCCGATCAAATGCAGCAATATTGGCAAGAAATGGTCAATAAATGCCGTAAAGAAAAACTAAACCGGATGTTTGTTACCATGGCACTGCAGGGAGCTTTCGACCGGTTTGAAGCCATTGAGGCATTCCAATCAGTTATCGATATTCTAAAACTGTCTAACATTGCCATTGCCGTAACCGATCTAAACGAACACAGTTCGGCAGACTGCAAAATGGCTTGTCATATGGCCGCGGCCAATAATATTCGGGCTGTTTATGTCGAAAGTGAAGCAGAAGCGAATGACTGGTTAAGTTCTCAGGATTGCACTTCGGCTGAATTTGATTCGGTTGAACCCAGTACCTGTTGATCTCGTCCGCATAATAACTAGAATTTCAAGCCCTTTAGTTAAGAATCAACAATACTGTCCGCTTATCCCGAATCAAAATGGGTAAACAGCGGCCATTACAACTACACTAAGTAGGCAAGAGAGCTCAAAAAACTCTATCTGGAATACGTACTTTATTCTATTAAGGGACATCGCCGTTTGTTTAAAAATAGGAAAATATCATTCAAACTGCTTTTATGCGGGCTCTATTTATTTGTCTGCATAAGCCACCCAGATAGTCGACTAGCTGTTAGGACTAGTGTATTGCTTGCCAAATCTGAGATACCAAACCCAGGTTGCCAGCTTACACTTGGCTGGGATCTCGTCAAACCTTACCAATACTTCGACAGTGCTGATCGCGTTGTCGGGTTACAGATGGAGCTCATTAGAGCAATTATGCTAGAACTGGAATGTGAGTTGATCTTGTATAAAAACGATTGGAATGCGCTGTTGGACAAGCTTAACAAAGGTGAAATCGATTTTATGGCAGATATGACCATCACCGACGACAGACGGCTTATCGGTTATTTTTCTGCTCCCTATCGCAAAGAAACCTACAGCCTATACGTTAGAAAATCCGAACGTCACAAGTATCAGCAAAATTCGATTGAGGAATTAGTCAAAAAAGGATTTCGTTTGGGTTTGACCGACGGTTTCCTCTACGGAAAGGATATCGAATCACTGAAGAGTCACCCTGACTATAAATCCTTATTAACGATGAGTGACCGAAATTACCAAAATTACAATCTATTGCTACAAGACCGGATAGACGGATTACTTGAAGATTCGCTGGTCGCAGGTTATACCCTTAGGGAGATGGAGATAAGCCATTTGATTGAAGGCATACCCTCCGAAGTACACGGCGGTGAAATCTCATTTATGTTTAGCAAAAAGACCGTTTCGCCCTCTTTAGTGAAGGCGTTTAATCAAGCTTTGACCAAAGTGAAACAGACAGACCTTTACAAGAAGCACTGGATCCAATTTAACGACTAATTCGATTTGGCGATGCAAACAACTTAGCGCGCCCTATTTGGCACACCAAAATTACTACCTATACAAGTAGCTTATTCTCCTGTTTTGAGCTAATATCAGGCCACCCCTGTTAAATTATTCGAAACATAATGCTTCTTTCAATCGATATTCGTAATTTTGCCATTATTAAATCTCTGCAATTGGATTGGCAAACAGGAATGACTGTAATTACTGGCGAAACTGGCGCCGGTAAATCAATTGTCATTGATGCTTTGGGGCTTACGCTTGGTGATCGGGCTGATCATAGCGTTATCACTGAAGGTGCCAAACAAGCGGAAATTAGCGCTGTCTTTGAAATTAGCCGCGATTCCGCAGCCCATCTATGGCTCGAAGACAATGCTTTAAATGATGATGAAGATTTTACGATTGAATGTATACTGCGTCGAGTTATCGCCAAACAAGGTCGATCTAAATGTTATATCAACGGACGAAGCGCCACTCAATCTCAAATGAAACAGCTTGGCAGTTTATTGGTTGATATTCACGGCCAACATGCCCATCAATCGATATTAAAAAATAAAGAACAACTGAGTCTTCTCGACCGTTACGCCAATCATGCTGATTTAATAGATAACGTGAGACTAGCGTTTCAACAACTGAAGGCAGTAGAGGATCGTCGCTCGAATTTGCAACAACAAAAACAAAAACGAGATGCAAAAAGAGAACTACTCACTTACCAGGTTGAAGAATTAATCGCCGCTAATCCTGAGCAGACAATATTAGACAACCTGGAAAACGAACATAAACAAGCAGCAACCTCGCAAGATAGATTAAGCCTTGCCCGACAGGCAATCTTAAGTTTATCTGAAGACGAGTCAAACTCCAGTATTGCTTTACTTAATCTAACCATTTCGCAACTTTCCAAATTATCCTCTCTGGATCCCCGCCTGAACGGTTTGCTAGAAACACTGAGTGATGCAGAATCGTTGCTACAGGATGCCTGCGCTGAACTTAATGACTATCGCGGGCAACTCGATTGCGACCCACAAAAGCTAGAAGAATTAGATCAACAGCTGTCCCAGTTCCATGATCTGGCCAGGAAACACCATGTTACTCTGCCCGACTTGCCTCAACATTTTATGAATTTGCAAAATGAATTGCAGCGACTCAATGCTGACGATAATGAGCTGCAACAGATCCAGCTAGAATATGATCAATTGGTAAAACGATATTTACAACAAGCCAGTTTACTCTCTGCAAGTCGCTTGAAAACCGCTGGGCAATTAGAGAAATTGGTTTCCCAAAAAATCCAGCTACTGGCTATGGAGGGCGGGAAATTTGCCATTCAAATCAGCGACAAAACGGACCACTACTCAGCCGATGGCATGGAGGATATTGAATTTCTTGTCTCCGCAAATCCCGGCCAACCTCTGCAACCACTCAATAAAGTTGCCTCTGGTGGCGAGTTGTCTCGAATCAGTTTGGCCATTTCAGTCATTACTTCCGAGCAACAATTAGTACCTTGTATTATTTTTGATGAAGTCGATGTGGGTATTGGGGGTGCAACCGCTGAAACCGTTGGTCTGTTATTAAAACAGTTAGCCAAAGAAAGACAAGTACTTTGTGTCACCCATCAACCACAAGTCGCTTCCTGTGGCACTCACCATTTAATCGCGAGCAAAACAAAATTAAGCAACTCGACATCAACTCAAGTTATCGAGCTCAACGAGAAAAAACGGGTGGAGGAAATTGCGCGAATGCTAGGTGGTAAAGTGATTTCAGAAAAGACCTTGTCGCATGCGACTGAGATGTTAAATTTATCCTAACTCTTCAGCGTGTAATGACTCAAGTAAAGTTTTCCACTATTCTAATTCGACCAATCATTCTTCGAGAGCAAAGTCAAAAATGCCTTTACAAATACTAAAATACTTTTTAATCGTCTTGTTTCTCACAAGTTGTAGTGATGAAAAATTACAGCCCATTGCTGGCGACGGAATCATCTTAGCTTTTGGCGATAGTCTCACTTTTGGGGTTGGCGTCAAATCAGAATTCAGCTATCCAAACCAGCTCGCCCAATTAACCGGTTTACGGGTTATTAATGCAGGCGTTTCCGGTGAGGTGACCAGCGATGGTTTATTTCGCTTAGAAAGAAAACTGGAAACACTGCAACCTGACCTCATTGTTCTATTAGAAGGCGGCAATGACATATTAAGAAATAAACCTTTTGACGACATTAAAGCGAATCTTTCTAAAATGATCGTTCTAGCAGAAAAAGATAACATTCCGGTCATATTGATCGGGGTACCAAAGAAAAATTTATTTTCCAAAACAGCTTCATTTTATTCAGAATTAGCGGATCAATATCAGCTTATTTTTGATGGTGAAATAATTGCAGAGCTGCTCAAAACGCCTTCAATGAAATCCGACTCGGTACATTTTAATCAACGAGGATATCGTAAATTAGCTGAAAATATTTATCAACTAATCCTCGACAATGGCGGGCTTTCAACTGGCCGATGAGCCCCTATTTAATCTGGTACTTTAAGTAATTACTGGTTACTCTTTTCCCGGGCTGAGGTTATTTAACCTCAGGTTTGGATAAGAACAGCCATCCAGCACAACTGTTTTAGCGGCTCTCAGCGTTGAGCTTGCTTTCAATAGCTGGCTATTGCTACGCAAGCTGGCCTTGATAGCCACTAAATTAGTCGTACTGGTCCAAACTTCAGCATTAGATTTTGCCTAACCTATTGTTATTTAATGTATTATGCTGAAAATTATAAGAGTGTACTGGCTATTCTTATCCCGAGTTCAGGTTATTTAGAAACAACATTATTTTTTGGCGAACAATTGCATCTGTTGTTTATAATGGTGTTCCATTTCTTCAACTGCGATTGAAAAAATATCTGGCATGTGGTTAGCCGGAAATAAATGCCCTTCTCCGTCAATAATATGTAATTGGCAAATGGGAATCTGAGTACTATTAAATACACTGAATTCCACCGGCACCAATAGATCTTCATAGCCATGCAGGATATGAATAGGTGCGGTTATTTGTTGCAAGTTAAACCCCCAATCTGAATAGTGAATAACCGCATCCGTCGCGACCCCGTTGCCACCCTCTTTAAACGCTTCTTTTTGTGATTGAGATAATATCTGTTTAAAAACTCGCTGTTTAGCAATATTTTTATCGGAATTATTAAGGGAGGCAACAAATGCACCATAACTCATTGCGGGGGCAACTTTCATGCCGATAGCAACTAATTCAAAATACAATTTGAATAGTAGTGGATGCTTTTTAGACAAACCTAAAGAAACATGATCCAGACGAGAATTTACATAACCCGATGCCTTCGACATTTCTCTAAAACTAGTATAGCCCGCCAGCACAATATTAAACAATAACCGCTCCGGCATCATATGCCCACAGGCTAATCCATAGACGCCACCACCGGACCAGCCAATCAACCCAAACTTATGGATATTCAACTTATCAGCTAATTCAAGAATATCATTGGGGTAGTCCAGCAATTCTCTATTGGGCAAAAATGTAGACTCACCCATACCAGGTCGATCGATGCAGATGATGCGAAAATTTTGTTTAACGGCTTGTGAATGAAAAAGTGCGCCTTCTAAGCGTGAGCCAGGTGTTGCATGAGAATAGAAAACAGGAGTCCCTTCACTATTGCCAAATTCACAATAGCAAAGAATCCTGCGATCTTTTAGCAGGTGATATTTAGTTCTGGCAGCAAACTTAAAATTATCCATACCGCTATCATACAACTGAAAAATACCAAGATTCAATCCACCGGTATTGAACAAAAATTGAATTTAATCAGGATTAGAGATTTGAAGTCCCAGTTTGGCAAAAGTCCTCATACCAAAAAGATCTTTAGCAAAGGGGAAGAGATTTTTAACCGGGGCTAATTTACAAATTCGCAGTAAATGCTGCGTCGATCCTTTGGGCGAAAATTTCCGCTTGTTCCAGACCAACCGCCCGCAAACGTTTATCTTCAAAACCATTTTTATCAAAAAACAAAATACTTGGTAATCCGATGACTTCAAAGTGTTTCATCAGGGCTTTATCTTCGGTGTCATTGGCGGTGACATCGGCCTGGATCAATATCGTATTGGCTAAAGCTTTAACAACTTCTGGATCAGGAAAAACCAACTCTTCAAATTCATAACACGCAGTACAGCTAACCGCAAAAAAATCGAACATCACTGACTTACCTTTTGCGTTGGCATCGGCAACATGTCGTTCAACATCTGCAACGGTTTTCACTCGAATAAATCGATGGGCCTCTTCTTTGACTTGTAAGGATGAGCCAGTAGTGGTGGAAAGTGACAAGCCTTTCAAAGGTTTTAGCAACTGTCCGTTACCCATTGCGGCACCAACCAACAGAAGCAAACCATAACAGAAAATAACTAAACCCAAACCTTTCCATAATTTGGCAACATTTGATTCAACGCTTGAAAGAGCCCCCATATACGTGGCAGCCACAATTAACATGACTGACCACAAGATCATATTGAGTGTTTCAGGAATTAGATGTTTGGTAATGTAAAGAGCCATACCAATCATGCCGACCCCGAATGCAGCTTTGACAGCGTTCATCCAACCACCTGCTTTTGGTAGAAGTTTTCCACCACCGACACCCACCAGTAATAAAGGAAGACCCATACCAAACGCCAAAGAATAGAGAGCAACGGCACCGATTAACCAGTCGGCAGTTTGAACAATGTATAACAATACTCCCGCAACTGGAACGGTGACACACGGGGAAACAACTAAAGCAGAAAGCACCCCCATAATTCCAGCCCCGAGATAGGTACCGCCTTCTTGGTTATTTGATAAATTAGATAATTTGTTTCGCATACCTGATGGCAATTGCAATTCGTAAAATCCGAACATTGACAAAGATAATAAGAGAAAAATTATTGCTGCTGGAATAACGAAATAGGGTGACT
>CAZOBX010000031.1:0-1165 GCA_964578045.1 uncultured Kangiella sp.
GGTATAGGCACAGGATTAGGGTTACACATCTCGCACAATATTATTGAGAATCATGCCGGCTCGCTTAAAGTGAAAAGTGTGCCTGGTAAAGGCACATCCATGAAGGTACGTCTTCCTATAGATCATCGTCAAAAGTTAAAGTAAATAAATTCAGTTAAATTATTTGACCGATACAGGAAAAATAATCCAAAGCTCATCAATGTTCCCATTGATATTGACCAGCTAGCCGAAGGTCGCCAAACTAATATTCGGAAAAAAAACGCTCGAATAGCGTCTTGTTTTGCAGACGATTTATGTAACTTCAGTACTGGCTGATATTTTTTCATGAATTGGATCGAGTTCGGAAGGTAAAGCACTACAAATGCAAGAACTGAACATTGATACCAGAGCTCGTGGTTACTTTCAAGCAGCGAAGACCAGAGTTTATTGTTGTGATAGGCGGTTAGCCCGAACATGCCTTTTAGCATAATGGCAGCACTGGAAAACGTATCAGCTCTAAAAAATACCCACGCAATCAACACAGCCAAAAGAGTCGATGTTCTGGACAGAAAGCGTGTCGCGAAACGGGGGATGTACAGATGGAAATTGAAATACTGGCTCAAACCAGACCAGCCATGGTTAATACATAAATAGGTTCCATGCAATACCCCCCAAAATACGAAGGTCCAGCTTGCTCCGTGCCATAGTCCTCCGAGAAGCATCGTTAACATCAACGCCAGGTATTGTCGCACTTTGCCTTTGCGGCTACCACCTAACGGGATGTACAAGTAATCTCGGAGAAACGTGGAGAGCGTTATATGCCAGCGTCGCCAAAAATCAACAATATTAAGCGCTTGGTAGGGGGAGTTGAAATTGATGGGTAATTTAATTCCAAACATTCGAGCAAGACCAAGTGCCATGTCACAATAACCGGAGAAATCAAAATATATCTGAAAGCTGTAACATAATGCTGCTAGCCAGGCTGCACCGAATGGAACCGGTTGTCCTGCGTTGGCTAAATCGAAGACCTCATCGGCAAAAGGAGCCATGGAATCGGCAAGCACTATTTTTTTAAACAACCCTACACCTAGCAACGAAAAACCTACGGCTAGATTAAGATAGAGTTTGCTTTGAAAATTTACCAGTCTAAATTGTGGAATAGTATGTTTCTGTAAAACAATTGGAC
>CAZOBX010000031.1:1175-16465 GCA_964578045.1 uncultured Kangiella sp.
AAATCACAGTCCTTGATCTTATCGTGGTAAGTGTCAAACAAAAAAGATATTTGCTGGAAGGTGAAAAATGAAATTGCGAGAGGTAAAATAATATTAAGTTCCGGGATACTGAACCCTGGTATATGATTGATGCTGCTTATCATAAAGTCCGCATATTTAAAATATAAAAGAGTGACTAAATTCAATAGGGTACCGATTGTTAATACCAATCGGCTGTGATAAAGCTTTATTAGTTTATGGGTTCCGAAGTTGACTATAACTGAGGTTATCAAGAGCAGTAGATAATTAATATTCCACCAGCCGTAAAAAACCAAAGAGGTTAATATTAACCAGAATATGACGGCTTTCTCAAAATCGAATTGACGAAGTATTAAGAACACGGCAAGTGTAGGCAGTAAAAATAAATAGATAAATTCTAAAGAACTAAATACCATGGTGGCTCACCTATGATTGTTTGAGGTTGTTGATGAAGCTGGCATTGAGTTAGTGTCACCCGAAGAAATAATCGACGTTTGTATTGCCGGGCTATTGAGTTGTTTTTGATATTTGCTGAGTAACCGTGCAGAACCGGCGTGTCCAAGTTTCTTGCCTTTTTTGAGAAGTTCTATGGCAGTGGTCTTATTCTCGGGAACCAATATACCGGTGAATAAAAGCTTTGCCATTTCTTGTATCGAACCGCCGTGGCCAGTTTCTATTCCTTTATTAAACCAGTAGACAGCGCTATTTTTTGCTAAACCGTACTGTTCAGACAAATGAAATCGTCCGAGAGATGTGGCGGCACCACCATGGTTTAAAGTGGCCGCTCGTTCTAGCCATCGGATGGCTTGTTTTGTGCTTTCCTGTGGATAAACGGTCAGCAGTAAATGACCAAGATCGTGCATTGCTCCAGGATTACCGCCATTAGCAGAGATACTTAACCAGTATATGGCTTTATCGTTATTAATCTTAACAAGAACTCCATCTCTGTATAATCGACCGAGAGTTTTCGCTGGACTGGCTTTTCCAAGATGAGCCTGTTTTTCTAGTTCCTTAATTGCAACATCAGTAAGATATTGAGCATGTAGCCTATTGGTCTTAACGCCGTATCGGCCGGTGGTGAGTATGCGGGCATATTTTAGAGCAGCACTTGCGATACCAGCATTGGTCGCAACTTCGTAATAGTAAATAGCCTGATCGATATCTTGCTCTACACCTAGTCCTTTCTCATAGTGGCGCCCTAATTCAACCGTTGATTTGAGGTAATGCCACTTTAACGATTTTCTAAACCACTCGATGGCAATACGATTGCAGTCAGGGCCCACGGATCTTTGGTAGAGGCGACCTAACTGGAAGGCACTTTCCCCTCGGTAGGCAAAATCATATTCTATTGCTCGCAATAGGTAGTGGCGAGCTTTCTCTAAGTTAGGTGGCACTCCCCAACCCTTGCTATAGGCTTTGGCGGTAAAAAACATAGCGTCTGGAAAACCCTGCAAAGCGTATTTTTCAAAAAGTGCAGCAGAGTCTTCTAATTTTCCGAGTTTTTGTAGACTCCGTGCTTGCTTCATCTGTTCGATCACTAACGGATCTATTGGGGCGTTCTTAGCGGGGTGAGTGGAGTGTGTTTGGTTAAATACAATGACCGCTCCAGTTAGCAGTAGTGCTATTAGTACAATAAAGAAATAATGGTAGTTGGGACGGGGTGCAAGCAATTTATTCATTAGAGACGCTCCATACTCTGCAGGAGATCCCCTGTCGCATGGTAATTGCTCCAAGAGTTTTGGTTAGCTTTGTTCTGGACTTAGTGTACGGACATACAATAGAATTTCTGCGCTTGTTTATAAGAGTCATTGCAGCATCCTCAGCTGCTACCAAAACTCCCAGTTCTCCGATTATTTTTTTTGCTGTTTGATAATTAAAGTGATAGGCATCGTTGAAGTTTGCTATGTTTCGTGTCAATGGACTGTTAAAATCGAAGTCTATCAATTTCCCCAATTTTAATAGGCGCTCTCTGAGTTGCTGATTTTCTCTAGCGAAACCATAATATCCTATCTGTTGTTGCATTTCGATAATGGTTGGTGGAATAAAGAATATCAGTTGAATATGATTATTTTTGCACCATAAAGACATCTGTTCCAACATTTCCCAGAATAGACTCGAGCTATGAAATGAGGCCCAGTCCGACTTTGCATTTTTTTTTATTTGTTTTTCGAAGGAAGGAGGGAGTTTTCTTTGTAAATCAATTTTTGGCCATATATCTCTCCAAAACCCCAAATCCGTTGCATACCATAGACCGTTATCCTGCCCTAAATTGGCCAATTGAGAGTGGGAAGGATAGGGCGATGAATATAGCAGCTCGGGAAGTGCGCAAACAGAACAATAAATTGGGTTGAGGAGTTGTTCTAATGCTTGCTCCTGGTCGAAATTAAACTCCGCGGCGTGGACTTTAGAAAATGGTGAGAAATTTATTTGGCTGAAATCCTCAAGATTCGATTTACTTTTAAAGTGTTTCCAACTTATTTGGGTGATGAAGCTGTTGATATAATAAGCTTTTGGGTCGGAGGCGAGACGGATGGCCTCCGGCACTCGATTCATTCCTTTTTTGAAGGTTGAGCTAAAACTTCTCAACTGAATACCGACAATTAAATTCTTGATTTTTTTGTTTTTCTTTAAGTATTCAAACGTTTCCGCGATTTCGAACAAGGTGGCTCCGCCATAGGCAAAGTTATAAACTTCAGGCATATTGAGCTGCCGCCAGTATTTGTCTTTTAGTGCCAGCGCTCGGCTATCACCTAGAATAATACTGTTCACTTGCTGTTTCGGATAATTGAGTATTTTCCAAAGTGGGTAGTGGGCTTTTTCACTGATTTTTCGTTTACTAGTTCCCCAGTCATAAAAATCGTTAAAATTAAAAGGATCGACCAGATAGTTAAATATGATCGGAGTTAGCCAAAGCAAGGTTAGCAATATTATAAACACACTAAAAGCTTTACCCACTTTCGACCTTTTTTTTTCAACAAGGGTCAGATGTTTTGGAGAATAGACAATGATCGATCTCGATAAGCTAACGGGGCTATTTTTAGAGTCATTCATAGCAAGCTCCTGAAAACTTCAGTCATTATCTGATAGGAAGGAATGTCGATAATACCGGCGTAATGAAGTGTTAAAATAAACAGCGATAAGACCGCAATAAGAGTGCACCAATTTGCCATACCGTTTCGCATTGATTCTAGCAAAGCGCCTCCTGCCTTTTCAGAAGTTTGATTACCTCTATTTGACCATTTTTGTTTTGAAAGTCTAAAAATGCTGTAGACCTTTACTGAGGCATTAATTAATTGGTTAAGATATAAAATACACGGATAGCTCATCTGAATTTTACGTGAATAAGAGAATAAAAATAGTGATAACAACATTCGACTAATCGCAATGAAAATGATGTAGGCTATTAGATAGGAAGCTCCATAGGTGACTGATGCGCAGAGCGCAAGTACTGGGCTCAACAGCATGGTCCACATTGAGAGTCTTTGGTCTATCAAACACCACCAAATAAATAACGGCATATTGGCGGGACCGAGTTTAGTCGCACGAGAACCGTTACGTAACATGTTACCCGACCAACGCCGGAAATTTTGTACCATTCGATCCATGCCGGAGCCATGGATTACCTCAACCGTGTAGCCTAACGCATCGGGGACGTAACACATATGAGAATGATTCTTAAGCATGTAATACCATGTGCTTTTATCATCACCGGATAAAAACCGAAAGTCCCCCCATAACCAATGATTTAAATGGTCTGCTTCAAGTAATCGAATAAATTCCAGTTTCAACAAATGTCGGGCTCGAAATACCGACATTCGTCCGGTCAAGGTCAAAACCCGGCCGGACAGAGCATGGGATTGCATCGCTAGTCGTCGTTGGGCAAATCGCATTTTTAACCATATTTCGACCCATTGTGGGCCAATACAAATGACTTCTTCATCGGTAGTACAAGCTTGTAAATCAGGATCAATTTTAAACAATGGCATACAATAACTGATGGCTCCTTTAGACAATATAAAATCACCGTCCATAAATACCACCAAATCATCTTTGTTAATTGGCAGCCTACTCATCGCTCGCAGAATTAATCCGATAGCAGCGCGTTTTCCCGATACGTTTTGCCGCACAATTCTCAATGTTATATTAAGATCACTGGCTTCACGCTTAAGTAAGTCGGAGACAATGTCCTCATCAAAACGAATCGCAGAACCGAGCCAAATTGTTCCAGCTACCTCTGAGTTTCTAACCTCATTCAACATAGAACGGATTACTTTTTCTGTTATACTTCGATGCTCATTGTAAGTCGTCATCATGAAATGAATGTGATTGGGGCGCCAGCCTTCATCCCAGATTTTCCGACCTGCGGCCCTCATTTTAGGATATACAAAATGACCGTAGATCATTGCTCGTACCGCATGAGTAAACCACCACCCATAACGCCAGATCCCAAGAGTACCGATCACAAAGGTCACTTGTTTAACTTGTGGATCCCAAATACTATTAGGCAGTACCATCAAAGCCAAAAGACAGGCTGAAAAATAGAAAAATATTTTGAATAAGCTCTTCGGTGTCCATTTATCAAAGCCTGTTGGCCAGTAAGTCGGATCATCTGTGTAAGGCAAGTGGTTAGATCTCATTGTTGTGCTCACTATCGTAAACCTGATTGCCAGTTTTAAGCTGCTTATCAACAGAGTTAATTACACCGAAAATTTCAGAAATAAGATTGCCTTGCGAACGACGTTTGAAAATAACAACCGCCGGCAAGCCTGCATTCATACCTTCGAGGTCTCGGTCGTTTGCAAATAATGTAAGTGAAACAATTGCGGTGCGTTGGTCATTTTGTCGCCACCCGTACCGAACTTCTTTTCTGTCGATAAATAGGGAACTGCGGTTGATGTGAGTGACGATGGCAGGCAGTCGTTTTGCAAGTGCCGGAATGTATACGCTTGCTTGGTCATTTAAACCAATCAGAGCAATTTCCTCTTGATTTAGAAAAGCGGTAATTTTGATCTGATCGGTTTCTTCTATAGTAAGAATCGGCGAATTTTTTGCGATAGATGAGTCTACGACTTGGTAGAGATTGATAATTTTGCCATTGTATGGCGCACGTACAATTTGGCTCTTTTGTGCCAGTAACAGGTTATCCAGTGACAGTTTATTGATATCCAGTTTGGAGTAGGCGGTCTGCAATTCGATGGCAAGCATATCGAGGTCGGTTGCAAATACCTTATGATTGTAATGCTTACGAGCAGAAACACTCTGCATCGCTGAAGCCTGAACCAATTTAGCTTGTAACTCCTGGTATTGAAACTCAAACTGTTTTTGTCGATTTTTTGCGTCATCCAGATGATCCTGGCTGATAGCGTTCGATTTTTTTAATTTAGTTAAACGAATTAGATGAGAATCCGCTGAAGCTAGCTCTTGTTGTTTTGCTGCTAACTGGGCTTTTATAATGTTTCTATCAGTATTGCTCACGATTTGGTAGAGTTTCATTCTCTCCGTTTCGATTCGATATTTCTCCTTAACTTCCCATAGTTTTGCTTCCGATTCTTTGATTTTAAGATGGACATTACTGATTTTCTCGTTTAGTTTCTGATCTTCAATACGAAATATCTCCTGACCTTTAATAAAATGTTGACCAACGGTTATGTTTGTCGGTTTTAAGCTCCCTTGAGAGGGCATCTTTATCGTTTGAATTCGGGATGAGACGACCGAAGTTGAAACCTCAAGCCGATAGAACTTTGCGTAAATTAATACACCAAGTTAAACAAATACAAAAACTCCAACAATTAAGTAGGTACTTGTCATAATGATGGTTTTTAAGGGAAGTCGATTGACTGGCATAACTTCAGTGGGATTGGCGGTTGGTGAGGTTGATATGGGTGTGACCGGAACGTCAATTCGACAGATGGTATCATCAACAGTGGCCATTTTTCCGCGTACCAGATCTTCGACAAAATGATTCATTAAATCCGAAGCGCGTTCGGATAAACCAGTAAATTCGATGCAGATTGACCGAGTCTCTGAAATAATTCGCAGGACTTTTCCAGTTACTTCAAAGGCTATATCAAAACCTTGAAAAGGAATATCGAGAGTTAGATTGACCTCTTGATATAGAGCGGGTATTTCTCCTGCAAAGTTTGTAAGCTGCAAACCTCCGAGACTCCAGTCTTTTGCGGCAAGCGTGGGCCCATTATCAACGCGAACATAAAGCGGTGCGGTTAATCGATGGTGTCTTCGTTGACAAGGTTTTTCTCGAGTGATCTTCATCGTTACTCCAGAGATAAAAGGTTTATCTAGAACTGCTTTTAATCTGAAAGTGCAAGTAACGGGCCGATGGTTCGTTTGAAATTAATCAAACCCTTTGGAAAATAGTCGTTTCTTTACCGGCGACGCCTTATGTTCTGTCACCCGTTTGGTTTGCCCGGGAATGATAAGTGACGTTGCAACTGATTAATTCAGGTTCCATCTGGCATGAAAAAGCACTAATCGATCCTACAATGCATTGCAAAATGCAAACACCTAACCGCGTTTTGTAAATGTTTTCGGCTTACAAGTCTTTGATTTGGACTAGCCACCCAAGTGTAAACAAGGCCTGGCGGCTAATTGCGATGCATTAGCAAATTGAACGAAACGGTGACGGTTTCCGTGAATCGAAACGATAGCGTCAGAATTTGGCTAAGACTCTGAGCTTTGTCCAATTAAAGAAGCAACAATTTTATGCAGTTCATCATTGGAAAAAGGTTTACTGATGGCTCTGTCGGCTCCTGCTTCGACAGCTTCTAATAGGTTTTTTTCGTCCTGTGCTGAGATGATCAAGATTTTGATGTTTTTTAAGCTTGGTTTGGCTTTGGTGTATCGCAATACATCTAAGCCACTCATCCCGGGAATCTTAATATCTAAGGTCATAAGTGCCGGTTTGAAACTGTTGAGCAAATCACCTGCCTCAAAGCCATTCTTGGCGATTTCTGTCTGGTAACCTTGCCGGTTAAGCGTTCTAGCGATCGCTTTAGCCATTTCTGGAATGTCTTCTACGATTAATATGCGGTTATTGCGCTGTTCTAATTCGACAGGGATAGGCATATTACTATTGCGCAGGAATTCAATAAAAGTATCCACTGGGATGCGATTATCGCCCCTACCGGGTAGTTTGTAAGCTTTTAGATAACCTTTTTCAATCCAGCGGATAACCGTTCTAAAGTTGACATCGCAGTAGTTTGCGGCTTCACCGGTGGTCAGAGGTTTTGTTTTAATTTTCATAAGGATAGCTTATTTCGACAAAGGTTTAGCTGGAGTATAGCGGAGGAGCTAAACAATGTACAAATATTTAATGAAATGCAGCTAATAATGTAAAATATCAATAGTCATGTTTGACAGGATAGACAGGTTATGGTTTACTTAAAGCGTATAAGATTTAACCGGTTAGTGGCCCTTCCGATGGATTGAGAAGGTCGAAAATAATCCTGTTGAGGTGAATGATGTTAAATACCAGCTATGAAACTGAACCTAGAGTACTTTGCGTTGACGATGAAATCGGTGTCTTGAAATCATTAAAAAGAGTCTTAAAACGAGCAGGCTGCTCGGTTGATACAGAATCAGAACCGATTGAGGCATTAAACAAAGTGACTGAAAACGATTACGACGTGATTATCTCCGACATGCGAATGCCAACCATGGACGGCGCTGAGTTTCTTGCCGCATCAGAAAAATTTTCACCGGATTCTGTCAGAATTTTATTAACCGGGTTTAGTGATCAAAAAGCAACGGTTAGAGCAATTAATCAAGGTAAGATCTATGGTTATTTGAATAAACCTTGGGACAATAAGGAGTTGAAAGATGTCGTCACTGAAGCGCTTATTCAAAAACAACTAACCGATAGTAAAAGAAAAGATAACGAGAAGTTGCAACAACAGACTTCACAATTGACCGATTCTAATCGTAGTTTAAAGAAACTGGTCGACCAATCAAATAACAATTTGACTAAAACTCAGTCACTGCTCGAATTAAGTAACTCTGAGCTTACTGAAACCTATGCGACCACCGTACGGGTATTTTCCTCAATGATTAACTCCCGTTTAGGTCAATCAGAGACCGTGTCAAAACTGATCAGGAAACACTCGAAAGGTTTGGCCGAAAGCTTGGGATTAAACGGCCACATAATTGCGGATATTAAAAATGCGGCAATGTTGTATCAATTCGGTAAATTAAGTTTTTCTGATGAACTCAATGCAAAATCGCTAAGCGAGTTATCCTTTGAAGAACAAGTCCAATATAGGCAATATCCTGTGATCGGAGAGGAGTCATTGGTTCCTTTATTACATATGCAAGGGGTCGCCCAGATCATTCGAAGTCATCGAGAAAATATCGATGGCAGCGGATATCCGGAAGGGTTGGTTGCAGAAGAAATTCCACTCGCGTCGCAAGTTTTGCGTATTGTTATTGATTTTTTTGAGGCGATGAGAACTGGACAGAATCAATCCTCACAGGCTATTGATTTTCTAACCAGGCATTCCGGTTGTTACTACCGCAATGAGGTTGTTAAGGCGTTCGTTAGTTATTACGCCGAAAATACCCAACTAGAATCTGAATTAGAAGAGTTCGCCGTCAATATTAATGAGTTAACTAACGATATGACGATTACCCGGGATATCTATAACTATAACGGCATGTTGCTGTTGGCCGAAGGCACCAAGGTGTCTACCGGTTTAGTCGAAACACTGCGTGGCTATGAGTTAAATCGTAGCACTTGTCTGTGTTTTTACGTGACCTTGAGCCAACATCAAGTCTAGTTGTTAGTCGTTTGCAAATTTCCCATTATTCATGGAGTGTTAGTTATGTATCATATCTTTAAAATACCGCCGCTCACAAACAGTCAGGTTAAGACTTTAAACCGATTCTTATGGGTGAGTTTTACACCATTATTGGCTCTTGCAGTCGTTCTATCGGTTGGGCTGTTTTTGGGCGAAGGCGTTGAATTAGCTGGTTTTATCATAATCATTTTGTGCTTATCTTACGTTTTGCCTTTGCTTGGTGCCAGAAAATTTATGCAAAGATTGGAAATCTCCGTCCACGACCGCGAGCAGGAAGTCGAACGTCAAAGAATAGAAAACAAAAAATTCCAAGTAGACGCTGAACAAAAAGAGGCACGTTATAAACGTCAACTCATCGCTGTGCAGCATCAACGTCATCTTAGCGATTTTCAAACCAAGATCGCCGCGGAAGAGTTGGATAAGAGCAAACAGCTTTTAGCAAGAACAGAGAAAATGATTTCGATTGGAAACCTTGCAGCAGGTGTTGCCCATGAAATCAATAATCCGATCGGATTTATCAGCAGTAATTTACAGACGTTACGCAGCTATCTACTTGATATAAAGAAAATCATTAATAGCCAGTGCCAGGTAGTGGATTCCATTTTTGACCGCAATGTTGACACCAATGTGCGTTGTATTAATGCAAAACGGCTATTTAATCAGTTAGATATTCGCGCCATAGTCGAAGATACTCAAGAACTGATTGACGATTCGCTCGAAGGGTCACAGCAGGTTAAACGGATTGTATCCGACTTGAAAAATTTCTCACATAAAGGAAACGGAGAGTTCATAAAAGCTGACATTAATGGACTCATTAACCAGGTATTGTCAATTGCCGCCAACGAAATTAAGTACAAGGCGAGAGTGATCAAAAAGCTCGCAAATTTGCCCTTGGTTATTTGTGATTCAAACCGGCTCGGCCAAGTTTTTCTTAATCTTGTGATTAATGCCTGTCAGGCTATCAAGGAAAATGGAACCATTCGCATTTCCACTCGTGCTAATAAAACCAATGTATTTGTATGGGTTTCTGATAACGGCGAAGGAATGGAGTTGGCTATTGTAAGAAGAATATTCGAACCTTTCTATACAACAAAAGAAGTGGGAGACGGTACTGGCTTAGGCTTATATGTGAGCAAGAATATCGTTGAATCTCACGGTGGACGATTGTCTGTCGATAGTAAGCCCGGCGAAGGAACATCCTTTATCGTTAACTTGCCTATCGCAGGACCGGAACAGAAAGTCATTCACGGTAAAGTCGCTTAGATTGAGGTTTAAACAAAATGATTTAATTAACCAACGAGGTCATGTATGCCTGGATTAGAAAAAGTAGTACTAATCGTTGATGATGATAAAAATGTATTGTCTGCCATTAAGCGTTGCCTGCGAAATGTGAACGCTCAAATACACTATTTTGAAAAGCCCGTTGATGCCTTGTTGTTTGCAAGTCATAAGCGGCCAGACGTGGTTATTTCAGACCAAAGAATGCCTGGCATGTTGGGTACCGAATTGTTAGAAAAAATTAAATTACAATATAATGATCTCCAGTGTATTTTGTTGAGTGCGTTTAACGACTTTGATGAGGTCGCATCGGCTTTTAACGAACATATTATCGATAAATATCTCTCCAAACCATGGAATAATAAAGAACTTCAACTGTTGATTGGTGAAGCGTTACTTTCACTTGATCAATCCACGTCATTCAGTGAATGTGATGAACGGGGCTCAAATTTTCATGGCATGTTGTCGGAAGATCAATCGATGAGAAGGACCTTTGAGCGCATTAAAAAAGCTTCAACAGCCAATATCCCTATTTTTATAAGTGGTGAAACGGGTACCGGAAAAGAGCTAGCTGCTAAAGCTTGTCATGCTGAAAGTTGTCGTCGAGAAGAGGTTTTTATTGCGGTTAACTGCGCCAACTTTTCTGAAAGTCTGATGGAGTCACAGCTGTTTGGACATACCAAAGGGGCATTTACCGGCGCGATTAGAAGTCAACAAGGCTTATTATCGGCGGCAGGTAACGGCACACTTTTTCTGGATGAAATCACCTGTTTACCGCTTTCACTACAAGCAAAGTTGTTGAGGGTGATACAGGAACGAGAATTTTGTTCCATCGGATCATATAAGCCGCTAAAATTTCATGCACAAGTCATTTCTGCATCCTCAACCCCGTTGCGAGAGGCCGTTACACGTGGCGAGTTCAGAGAGGATCTATTCTATCGACTCGACGTTATTTCTATTGAAATGCCGCGGCTAAAAAATAGAGGATCGGACATCCTATTATTATCGCAATTTTTTCTGGCCAAATTTTGTGAAAGCACAGGTAAATTATTCACAGGTTTTAGCGTCAATGCTCAAAAGGTTTTATTAGATTATGACTGGCCAGGAAATATTCGCCAGTTAGAGAACTTGATTCATAGTGTGGTGGTACTGAATGAAGGACAAGTTATAACACAGGGTATGTTAGCCTTCGGATTACCTTGTGAAAATAAAAAAATAGCCACAGCTCAACCGCCAATAGACTTTGTTGACCTTAAATCGACGATCCGGCCGCTTTGGTTGATTGAAAAAAAGACCATAGAAAGCGCAATTGCTACGTTTAATGGTAACGTGCCGAGAGCGGCGGCGGCGCTTGAAGTTAGCCCATCGACGCTCTATCGAAAAATACAACATTGGAAGACAGGTATTAGCCACGTTTGTTGATTGAAATGTGGTTATTTTGATGGAGTTGTAATAACCTTTCTAATGCAATTTTTATGTCAGGCTGATAGCTAATCTGATTGGAAAAATCACCCATTTTAATGTATTTCTTTAACCCAACCACGGGTTTCCCCGATCGAATAAAACAATCGACCAGGTGGGCGGTTTCCAGTCCACCAGAAACGATGATGCCGCCTAAACAGACGTTGGCCATAAGTTCATGTTTCGTGAGTGGATCAGAAACCATTTCTAGAATATCGCACAAATTGCGTTCTATATAGGTAAGCTCGCTATTGATGATTAGTCGAGTCGTCCCGGACAGTTGCTTGGCTTTTCTGAAAGCAAAAAAGAGCGGCCCCGAGATACTCCCGGCACAAACCCCAAAGCCATTTAGTACAATGTTTTCAGTCAGCGATTCCATTTCTGTACGATGTTTGTCTGAGGTCTTATTGTTGAAGCCTAAGATGCCAATGTAGTCTAATGCGTATATATTCATTGAAAGAGATCTCGGTTAAAATCAACTACAAACAATTTTTTTAGCCACCAATTATTGAGTAACAAGTGGACAGCTTATTGACTGCTGTATTTTATTTCGTGCAAGTGTCACGCCAATTTTGCTATGACGAAGTTAAGCCACGGTTAAAGGATAATCTCTTATCAAGGATTAATTATTAGCGATTATTCTTTGAAAACTTGCAAAATGCGATTCAAATTATTTCGCGAAATGCAAAAAAATGATTTATGAACTGATTAGTAGAAGTGTCATCCAATAGGTTTGAAACTTGATAAACAACATTCTGGCGAATGCCCTGCTTATCGAGAGGTTACTGTCCAGCAAATTCAATGCGTTGCAAAACGTCATCGATAGTTGAGCAGACCACCACTTTGCTGGGAAGCTCACGCATAACCACTCCACCCGTATTGGCTAAGGCAATGACCTTTTTATTTTGTTTAAGAAGTTCATTAATGAGTTTTAAGGTACCCAACCCACCACCGATCACAATTCCAGTCCGACAGCGCTGAGCAATCAGCTGATGTTTTGTATCGGAATTTTTAACTAGCAAACTAGGGTGACTAATGGTTTTATTGACTTTATTTAGATCGGGCGTTAGTACTAAATTTACAAGACCTCCAGCCAATCGCGCTCCTGTGATAGCGTATTTAAAGGTGCCTTGAGTATTACCTAGCAATAACTCGAAATCCCTTATTACAAGGGCGTTTGCTAGCAGGTAAGCCAACTTAGCATTGTATTGTGAACAACTTTTGGCAAAACCTAAAATGGCAATTGATCGGTTGACATTGGTTAAATTTATTGGTTTAGCGAAAGGGTTCATAGCTTGATTCCACCGTGAGATTAATAAAGTGATATGCAAGGGATATTCCAGTCGATTTCGGGTTTGGCATGATTGCTGCTTCATTAGAAGTATTGCTAAATCGTATAAAGAGAGGAAAAAATGAACCCTTTAAATGCATCGGACACCACTCATAAAACTTTTCGGTACAGCATCTTTCGGTCGAGTTCTGTTATTCGGTATGTATTGCTTATGAGTTTGATTGCTGACGGCGTGCCTTTAATCAGTGCTGAAACTATCGCGCAGACTTCTTATCACTTATTTTCACAACAGTCTGTCAATTTGTTTGGTCGAAATTATCAAGATGTTCGCTGGTTGAGAGAGCCGGTTACTTTTGATTACGATGCTCAGTGGCGTGGGGTATTTATAAATTCATTAAAAGGTCATTCAATTTGTGCGAATACTATTGGCAACGCCATTGTGGTCGATTCTCACGGTGTCGGAAATACAATCGTACTGTCTAGTTCACAAAACAATATGAATTCAATTGTTAGCGCTAATTGTACATTCGGTGGTTGACCAGTGTTTTGTTGCAAATATAAAATGTTAGCTGGCGGCCTTTTTAGTTTACTAATAACCGCTTGTATCTCGTTGCCCCTGGTCGACGGAACCGGAAATTATGTTGTCTTAAAAGGTTTTTCCAAGGTAACTGAAAATCCTACATTGTATAGTAAGGCGCTTACTTGTATCGGCCAGTTACTACCTCAGGATAATGATTTAAGGATAGCCGTTGGACCTGTAGTAGATTTAACCAATACCCAGTCTATGACCGATGGTGGCATGATTAGCGCAGCTGCTTCACTAATGGTCATTAGTGCTCTTTCAAAAGCTAACTTGAAATTAGTTGAGCGTGAAAATATGCAAGTAGCAAATACTGAAATGCGCTATGCAATGGATAAGATATTAGGACATCCTAATGATGAAGGCTTTAAGAAATTACATGCCGGTCGGGTGAGAAGCAGCGATTATTATATCACTGGCGGCATATCCGAACTAAATTTTAATATAGGCACCAATAAGGGCGAGCTTAAGATCCCTGAAATTGGTATAGGTGTTCGATATGCGGTAATGAACGTTGCGGTCGATTTAAGAATAGTCGATACCGAAACATTGGAAATCGTTAACGTAATATCACAGCAAAAACAGATTATTGGAACCGAAACAAAGGCAGGTTTTTTTGATTTCGTCGGTTCAATCTTCGCTATTGGTCTATATAACGGAAAAAGAATTGAACCGATTCAACTCGGGGTTAGGGCAATTATAGAGCGTTCGGTGATTGATTTTATTGCCCATCTGTTTCAGCTTGATCCAACCAATTGTATAGAGCAGTCAGAGACGGCTCTTTTGACCTAAAACTCTCTAAGGAGATATGTTATGAATAGTTTATTACGGTATCCATTCAAAAAAATAGCTTTGTTGATGTTACTATCGGGAGCTGCCAGCGCTGCTCCCAAAAACTCTGAAAGCATGGTTTCAAATATTCATTCGAATATGCACACTCAAACGACCAATAGCGTCAACACTCAGCTTGAGGCTAAAGTGAGTTCCCACGTTGATCTAATGGTAGCCATTGAAATAGATAAGGAACTTTCAACAACAAACAATCATTATGATTTGCAAGGAGGCATTATATTAAATGGTGATGCAACATTAAGCGGATTGGATGCCGATGTTAATATTGTTAATTCTCAAATATTTAGCGGCCTTAATAGCGCAAAGATTAATTCTGGTAGTCTGGCAGTAGGCATGGATCGTGGTGTATCAGGTAACTTTAACAGTTCAACAGCAGCGGCAACAGCAATCGCTAATAGCTTGAATGTGTCCGTTGGGAATTTTACCGGACGCTTTTCAGGCGCTGGAGGCCCTTTGCTATTGAGTGAAACCATGTTAAATCACGGCAGTAAACAATCATTATTGGTCTTGAATCAACAAAATAATAGTGGCCAAAACTACGCGACTTTGTTGATTAATAAGCTGCCAAACCACGGCGCTTACGGTCAAAGCGAAATAGAGGGCGCCACAGGTAGCTTTAATTCCTCTTCAATGGCAGCTACCGCTATCGGCAATAGCGTTAATGTATTGGTTGGCAATATATCTATTGCTAGAACCTTGTGCAGTGGTTGTTAAAGGTTTTCAAGCCCTCCATTGGCGAGGGCTATATTTTTCTGTTCTGAGAGTTTTTCTATATTACCTCCTTTTGTACACTACTTTAGAGTTCTGATTTATTCGCAAAGCCTTTCACAACCCCGCGAAGCGTTGCGAAACTGCTTTTGAATTCGCTCGAAATGGCAATGTCGTGCATGACGGCGGGAGATTACCGCGTCGTTCCTCCTCGTAATGACATAAAATTTACGAAGCCGCTTTTGACCTTAAAAAATGATTATAGATAGGTGTGAACTAATGACCCGAAAAC
>CAZOBX010000031.1:16475-26982 GCA_964578045.1 uncultured Kangiella sp.
CCCGAAAACAAATACTAAACCTACTATTGATATCCACTGAAAGACTCATTACTTCGACTAGCAATTTGACCAACCGTTATTGTCTTGCGTCGCAAATTGCGAAATGTTTTGCAACGTTCAATTAAGGAAAATATTTTGATTTCATATAAAACGTTTGCCTTGAAAGGATAACTTGTTGAAGTTAAATGAAAAAAATAATTTGGCATCGCCTGGTATTGATTGGCACAGAACATGCGTTATGGATACTAGCAATTAACTATTTAGCCTAGAGGATATGACGATGTATAAATCTAAACTTAAACAAGATTCAAATCGGGGTTCAGGAATAGGACCTTTTGGAGAAAATTCTAAACTCAAGTCGGTTTCAGTAAATTCCTCCGAGAAAAATATAGTCCCGCTTAGACCCGTAATGTCTGGTAGTGCTATCAAGTTAAAGGTCGCTTCAGAACCTGCCAAACCAAGATTAAGTGTTTTTGGGTTAGGTTATGTTGGGGCCGTTTCGGTAGCATGTTTTTCAGAACTCGGTCATACCGTCATCGGTGTTGACCCAGATAAGAAAAAAGTGAGACGCATCAATCTTGGAAAGTCGCCGATTGTCGAAGAACATTTAGAGCCAATGTTAAAAAGTGGCAAAGAACATAATACAATTGTTGCAACAGTCGATCAAAAGTCGGCGGTTTTGAATTCTGATATTACTTTAGTGAGTGTGGGAACACCAAGTCATGCCGATGGTAGTTGCGATTTGAAACACTTATGTCTAGCGGTTAAAAATATCGGGAAAGCACTATTGGAAAAAATTGATTATCATCTGGTGATAATCAGAAGTACTATTCCGCCAAACACAACGCGAGATATATTGATCCCCATTCTGGAAAAATATTCCGGCAAAGCTTGTGGCGCCGATTTTGGGGTCTGTTTTAATCCGGAATTCTTAAGAGAGAGCAGTGCAATACGGGATTTTTATACCCCAGCCAAAACGGTTATAGGCTGCTTTGACAAACGAAGTGGAGACTATGCTAAAACGCTCTATAGAGATCTGCCTGGAAAAATATTTATTACCCGTTTGGAAATTGCCGAACTGGTTAAGTATATCGATAATACCTGGCATGCTCTTAAAGTTTCTTTCGGTAATGAAATTGGCCGGATCGGTAAAGCGTTAGAAATAGATAGTCATGAAGTTTTTGATATTTTCTTTGAAGATAAAAAACTCAATATATCTACTCATTATCTAAGGCCGGGTTTTGCATTCGGCGGTTCCTGTTTGCCGAAAGATACCCGCGGAATATCGAACCTTGCCCAAAAGCATGGTGTTGATATTCCGCTAATCGACCACGTGTTGCAAAGCAATGAATGTCATATCACTCACGCTGTTAATCTAATCCAAAAACAGTCTGTAAAAACAATCGGGATCGTAGGTTTGTCGTTTAAATCTGGAACCAATGACCTTCGTGAATGCCCGGCCATTAATCTGATTAAACGTCTCATCAATCTGGGCTATAAAGTAAGGTTTTTCGATCCTAATATTCAACCTTCGGATTTGATTCTATTGGGGGACGATTTGTTTGAAAAACTTCTAGAACTGCAGTGTAGCAGTGTTGACGAGTTGTATGAAACTAGCCGGTGTATCGTGCTGGCGCATGACCAGGTTTACGATATTGACAAGCTATTTTGTGAAAAGGATAAAAAAATATTTTTAAGTTTGGTACCACAGAAGAAAAAACTAGAAATAGAAAGTAGCGAGGGGCTCTGTTGGTAATAATTTCTAATAGAGTTGAAGTACCTTGTATTTTGTTAGTTTACAGTGAGGATCTAAATAATGAAAAGTATCGTGCCAGTCATTTTATGCGGTGGAAATGGTTCAAGAATGTGGCCGTTATCTCGAAGCCAGTACCCTAAACAGTTTATCAAGTTGCCTGGCAGAATGTATTCGTTACTGCAAGATACGATTACCAGAATAGATGGATTGTTTGAACAAGCCATATTAGTTTGCAACCAATCTCAGCGATTTATGTTGGCTGCGCAGCTAAAAGAACTAAATTATTGTCCGAGAGTAACTATTTTGGAGGCTTGTTCGCGTAATACCGCGGCATCCGTTGCCTTGGCGGCGTTAAAAGCATCTGAAAATAATCAAGATCCAGTACTTTTGATATTACCTTCTGATCATATTGTCGGGGATAAAATAGGCTTGGTAAATACCATATATGATGCTGCCAGTTTTGCAATTGATGGTGATATAGTTCATTTTGGTATTTCTCCCACCAAAAGCGAAACGGGCTACGGTTACATTAAAAAGGGTAGTAAGATAACTGATAGAGTTAATCAAGTTGAACAATTTATAGAAAAGCCAGATAAGGCCACTGCTGAACATTATTGTTCCCACGATGGTTATGTTTGGAACAGTGGTATTTTTTTATGCCGTGCTTCCAGGATAATCGAGGAACTAGACGAGTATTGTCCGGAAATACTGGAATCTTGTCTGATATCGCTTGGCAGGGCAAAACAAAACCTAGGCATTGTTGAACTTGATTTCGGGGATTTTTCACAATGCTCCGACCAATCTATTGATACTGCGGTAATGGAAAAAACCGTTCACGGGTCAGTGATTGAATTGGATGTCGGCTGGAGTGATGTAGGTTCGTGGCTTTCGTTATCGGATATGGCTGATAAAGATCAAAATAATAATACCGTGCAAGGTGATATTATTCTGCGCGATACCCAAAACAGCTTTATACAAAGTAACTCCAGGTTAGTCGCAGTAGTAGGGCTGGAGGACGTAGTGGTCATAGAAACACCTGATGCGATTCTGGTGGCGGCAAAAGATAAAGTTGAGGACATTAAATCAATCACTGAAACCCTAATTTCAGATAATAGGACCGAACATGAAACTCATCGTAAAGTCTATCGTCCTTGGGGAAATTACGATTCGATTGATAGTGGTGAGCGCTTTCAAGTTAAAGAAATTACCGTCAATCCCGGTGAAAAATTGTCCGTGCAGATGCATCACCACCGTTCAGAGCACTGGATCGTAGTCTCTGGTACTGCTATGGTCACAAAAGGCGACCGTACTTTTTTGCTGACTGAAAATCAGTCTACCTATATCCCGCAGGGGGAAACTCATAGCCTGGAAAATCCTGGCAAAATTAAACTAAAATTGATAGAAGTCCAGTCTGGTGTTTACCTGGGAGAAGATGATATTGTGAGATATACAGACAGATATGGCAGAATCTAGTATTAAACCGTTTTAAATGGTTGCTGCCGAACCGGATTTGCAACCAATCCCTAAACCTGTAAGAATCAACTCTATGCTGTTCCCGATGTGGAAATGTTCGCGTAATTCAACCTGCATTAGAGGCCATTAGAAAATGAAAAAGGTTAAAAATGAAGTTCAACTGGCAAAGCTAGCGATCACCATTGGTGAAAAATATGCGCATAATCGAGGCTACAAGGAGTTTTCGGCGACAGATTCAGCGACTCAAAAAGTCGAGAGCCTGTATCGACTTCTGGTTTTGGACAAGCTCGTAGTCCCATTGCCGAAAGATCAGGAAAATCAGATGAATATGAAACATAAACTATCCATCTGGATCTCCAAGCAGTTACCTGATGATCACCCTTTATTAAAATAATAATAAACCGCCGGTTAAATATTTCTGGAATTATCAATCAACTAATAAACACATCAATCTCAGGTTAGGGTTTTCTGCATGCACTTTCTAGCTTCCTTATTTAAGTTTATAAAATATACTTTTATCGCTCTGGCAGTCCTGATTGGGATCCTGGTATACCGAACCCTTGACTATACGCCAACCTTGAATTCCCTGGATAAAGCCGCGACGCTGCCGTTAAATTACTCTGAAGCTGCGCAACGACTGGCTGGCGCGTTAAAATTTAAGACCATTTCACAACAAAAGGCTGATGATCGCGATGTCCAACCGTTTCTGGATTTTCATCGATATCTGCAGCAGTCATTCCCATTAGTCCAGCAGAATTTACAACTGACCAAAATCAACGATTTAAGTTTGCTCTATCACTGGAAATCAGCTGGAGCTGATGTAGCGGCTAATCATAAACCCATTGTTATTATGGGACATTTTGATGTGGTCCCCGTGGATCCAGCAACCTTGGAGGACTGGTCATTTCCTCCTTTTGGCGGGGTCGTGGATAAAAACATCATATGGGGGCGCGGCGCGTTAGATGATAAAAGTGCGGTGCTGGCCATTCTTGAATCCACCGAATATTTACTCTCCCAGGGATTTAAACCCAACCGCGATATTTATTTTTTCTTTGGTCATGATGAAGAGATTGGCGGTAGACAAGGTGCCGCTAAGGCTGCGGAATATCTGGCGGAAAAAGGTATTCAACTGGAGTATGTATTGGACGAAGGCGGATTTGTCACTCAAGGCATGATGCCAGGCTTTGAGCAACCGCTCGCGGTAATTGGGGTAGCTGAAAAAGGTTATGTCAGTATTGAACTTTCGGTTCAATCGGAAGGCGGGCATTCTTCGGTTCCGCCTAAAAGTACCAGTATTGGCATTTTGAGTCAGGCGATAGTTAATCTTGAAAATTCGCCTTTTGAGCCGAGATTGGTCACCTCTACGGAGAAGATGTTAACTACCGTCGGCCGCCATATGTCTTTTGGAAAACGACTAGTTTTTGCCAATCTATGGTTATTCAGACCGTTTTTAATTGACCAACTGACCCAATCGAAGCTGACCAACGCGACCATTCGCACCACAATGGCTGCGACCGTGTTTCGCGCCGGCGACAAAGAAAACGCGTTGCCAATTAATGCCACAGCAATCCTAAACCTTCGATTACTTCCCGGTGATACCATTGAACAGGTCACCTCGCATATTAAACAGGCAATCAACGATGAACGGGTCAAAGTTGAGCTAATCCGAGGCGGCGAGGCCACTCCAATTTCCAGCACCCAGTCAGTATTTTACAAACAGCTAGCTCAGTTAATCGACCAGGTATCGCCGGAACAAGGTATGGTAATCGTGCCAAATTTAATGGTAGGCGGCACCGATAGTAAGCACTTCATTAATATGGCAGAAAATGTGTATCGATTTAATGGGGTTAAAATTAATCCGCAATCATTTTCCGGATTTCATGGCACCAATGAATATTTACCCATTAAAGAATACCAGCGGGCTATTAATTTTTATTATCAAGTCATAAAGCTTAACCAATAAAAAATAGCATAACTATTCAGCATAATTGAGTTAAGAATCAAAAGACCCCCTTCCAGGGAGAGGGGGTTAAGTCCCCTCCCCCTGGAAGGGGAGGGTAGCCTACAGGACTTAGGTACCAAGAGTAGATGCTTTAGGCAATGAGCGCGAGCAGGAGCGGTAGCGTAAGGTACGTGGATGTAGGCCACTAGCGCAATGCATATGTCCAGGGATGGACGGTAGTAGAACAAACCAGGAGCGGTTGTCGAGGACCAATTGCCGTAGAGGTCGGAATGCTTGAGTGCTTTGGTTTATCTACAGGTAAAATGGTTGACTTTCAAAACGTGCCGAGTGGTTATCAGTAATCAATAACAACCCAAAGGAAAATGTAAAAATGAACGAGATCATTGGTAAAAATCTATTCTTAATAAAAGAGCATGTCGGTATTTTTAAAGCCGCTAATAATTATGATATTCATGATCCTGCGAATGGTGAAGTGATCATGGAATGCCGCGAACCAACGCTCGGGTTTTTTACCAAACTACTTCGATTTACCGATTACAAGCGTATGACTCCTTTTGATGTTCAAATTAGAACCGCCGACGGTCAGCCGGTGGTGCGAATCCAGCGAGGAGTCTCAATTTTTCTTTCCAAGGTAGTCGTGTCCGATCACAATAACGAGGTGATTGGCGGATTTCAGCAGAAATTCTTTTCTATTGGTGGCAAATTTGATGTATTGGACAAAAATGACAATCCAATTTGTAAACTGCAAGGAAAAATGCTGGGTTGGAATTTTCATTTTATGGATGGCGACAGGCAATTGGCCCACGTATCCAAAGAGTGGGCGGGATTAGGTAAAGAGTTATTTACCAGTGCTGATAATTATATTTTAGAAATTTCAGATTCAGTGGGTGATGATGAAAATACTCGTAAGCTGATATTAGCGGCAGTAATGTGTATTGATATGGTATTGAAAGAGTGATGATTCAGGTTCTAAGTTCTAAGTTCTAAGTTCTATAAGAGATAAGCAAAAGAAAATCAATAATCGGAAGTAAGCAATGCCAATAATAAAAATAAGAGATACCGAAATATTTTATCGAGACACCGGGCAAGGGAGTTGCAAAGAGACCATAGTGTTTGCACACGGCTTACTTTGGGATAACCAAATGTTCGCCCCACAAATTGACTTCCTAAGGAGTCGGTATCGGTGCATTGCGTTTGATTTTCGCGGCCAAGGCCAAAGCCCTGCAACTAAAAGAGGCTATGATATTGAAAATCTGACCGAAGATACTATCGAGTTAATTTCTAAATTAGTTGATGGTCCGGTGCATTTTCTCGGTTTATCTATGGGCGGTTTTATCGGTATGCGAATTGCCATTAATCATCCCAAAATGCTCAAGTCACTGATGTTGCTGGAAACCACCGCCGATCCTGAGCCACAAGAAAACAAACCAAAATACCGGATGTTGTGTTTTATCGCTAAATGGATTTCGATTTCGTTAATCGTCGAAAAAACTATGGCAATCATGTTTAGCCAGAGCTTTTTAAATGATCCTGATAAAAAACAGCTAAAAAGCGAGTGGGTGAACCGGCTCAAAAAACTCAATCGATGGACTTTTTCTCGTGCCGTTATGGGGGTGATCGATCGTAAAGGCGTCTTCCAATCTATTGGACAAATATCGACCCCCACACTCATTGTGGTGGGCGACGAAGATGTGGCCACGGTGCCTGCAAAAGCTCATCGTATGCATCAAACGATTAATCACTCCCAGCTAAAGATCATCGAAAAAGCTGGGCATACCTCCAGTATTGAACAACCTGAAGCCATTAACAAAGCCGTTTCTGAATTTCTGAAAAACTTATAGTTTGCGCTGAATCACAGTTCGTCGTCTCACTATTTGCGCTATTTTAGGTTGAAATTCAAACAAACGTTTGAATTAATCTGCGAGATATTGTAAATTGCGCGTTGTCCTATCGAAATAAGACCCACCTAAATATTCGTTCTGGACGACTTTAATGACATATGAACGAACAAATGAACTATTCTTTAATCGGGAATAATCATTTGTATAGGCCAATAGCCGGGAAAAATTATGAGTGAAGTAAACGACAACGCAGCAACAGCTAAAGCGGAAAAATCCGCAACAAACAGCTCGGCGATTAAACCGAAAACACTAGCCAGCAAAGCGCCGACGAAAAAAAAAGCCGCAGTTAAAAACAAACCGCTGGTAGAAAAGAAAGCGGCTGCGGCAAAAACACCATCGATTAAAAAGAAAGCATCAGCTGTAAAAAGAAAATCTCCGACTAAATCAAAAAGTGATCGAATCGCCATCGTGGCAGGCTTGCGTACACCCTTTGCCCGTCAAATGACTCATTACAAAGAGCAAAACGCGATTGATATGGGAAAAATGGTAGTATCAGAAATGCTAACCCGAGCCGATATTGATTTATCTATAATCGACCGGGTGGTTTTTGGCCAGGTTCTGATACACCCAGAGGCGCCTAATATCGCTAGAGAAATTGTTCTCGGTACCGGGATGAATGTGGCTACCGATGCCTATAGTGTTTCCAGAGCCTGTGCGACCAGTTTTCAATCAGCGGTCAGTATTGCTGAAGCGTTAATGGCTGGTAGTATTGATGTTGGAGTTGCCGGTGGCGCAGATTCTTCTTCGGTCGTACCGATTGGTGTATCCAAAAAACTGGCTGCTTTATTGTTAGCATTATCTAAAGCTAAAACCTTCGGCCAAAAAATGAAATTAATTGGCAAACTACGGCCAGCGGATTTGGCGCCGGTACCACCATCAGTTAAAGAATATTCCACCGGTTTGACCATGGGGCAAAATGCCGAGCAAATGGCAAGAGATCATGGCATTAGCCGACAAGCTCAAGATGAATTAGCGCATCGTTCACATACTTTAGCGGCCAAAGCCTGGCAAGATGGATTGCTCGATGATGAAGTGATGACGGCTTATGTGCCTCCGTTTAAGCAGTCACTAAGACAAGATAATACCGTCAGGTTTAATTCAAGCCTTGAAGGTTACGCTAAACTTAGACCGGCTTTTGATAAAAAACACGGCACCCTGACAGCGGCCAATAGTACCGGATTAACCGATGGCGCTGCGGCATTATTAATGATGAAGGAATCAAAGGCCAAAGAGCTGGGTTACCAGCCTTTAGGTTATATTAAGAGTTATGCATTCGCGGCGATTGGCGCGACCACCGATATGTTAATGGGGCCCTCTCACGCCACACCGATAGCCCTGGACAGAGCCGGAATTAAATTAAGCGATTTAACATTGGTGGATATGCATGAGGCATTTGCCGCGCAAACTTTGTGTAATGTAAACGCCTTTGCCAGCAAACAATTTGCCAAAGAAAAATTAGGTAGAAGTCAGGCCATCGGTGAAATTGATATGGAGCGGTTTAATGTGCTTGGCGGATCGCTTGCTTACGGTCACCCTTTTGCAGCAACCGGTGCTCGCATGATCACCCAAACCTTGCGAGAATTAAAAAGGCGAGGTGGCGGATTAGGATTAACCACGGCATGCGCGGCTGGCGGTTTAGGTGCTGCGATGATTCTGGAAGCGGAATAGGAGAGAGACAATAATGAAACAATCTAATACAAAATCTGCCTTCGAACTGGATATTGCCGATAATGGCATAGGTTGGCTCACCATTGATGTACCTGGCGAAAGTCAAAATACCGTGCGAGCCGAATTTGCGGATGAGTTTGATGCAATTTTTAGACAAATAGAAACTAGTAAAAACATTAAAGCAATGGTCTTGATAAGCGGCAAACCCAACGGGTTTGTCGCTGGTGCGGACATTGGCATGTTACAGAATCTAAATACCGAACAAGCGGTCGTGGAATTAGCCAAAACCGGTCATCGGGTGTTTAATAGAATGGAATCCTTAGATATCCCTGTTCTAGCGGCCATTAATGGCGCCTGTTTGGGCGCAGGATTAGAGCTGGTACTCGCTTGTAATTATCGCATTTGTACCGATAGTCAAAGTACCAAACTCGGATTGCCCGAGGTTCAGCTAGGCGTTTTACCTGGCGGCGGTGGGACCCAGCGATTGCCTCGATTGGTGGGTATTGCGACCTCGTTAGATCTGATGTTAACCGGTAAACAATTGAATGGTAAACGGGCTAAAAAAATTGGATTGGTGGATGAAGTTGTGGCTGTGGCAAACTTAAAAAAAGCCGCTGAAAAAGCCGCGCTCAGTTTAGCCGGGCGCAACAAAAGAATAACCAGTCGATTAAAGCCAACAGTTAAAATCAATTCGTTTTTATCTAGTTCAGCGATACAAAAACTGGCGCTGGAAACTACCAGTTTTGGACGAAAAATTATTTTTGATAAAGCCCTGCAAACCGTTAATCGAAAAACTCGGGGCAACTATCCGTCACCGGCAAAAATTATTAAATGTGTTAAAGTCGGCATGGAGCAAGGATTTGAAGCGGGTCTGGATATCGAAGCCAAACTTTTTGCGGAATTAGTGATGTCAGCCGAAGCGGCTCAATTGATGAACATCTTTTTTGCCACCACAGAGTTAAAAAAAGATAGCGGTGTTGATACGCCAGTAGACACACTTAAACTCGACCGGGTTGGCGTATTAGGCGGCGGTTTAATGGGAGCAGGTATTGCTTTTGTGACGGCCGATAAAGCCAACAAGAAAGTTCGAATCAAAGATCAAAACGAGCAAGGGGTTAACCATGCTCTCAAATATTGTTGGGAAATTTACCGCAATAAAGTAAAACGCAAGCATATGAGTATTAACGACGCGAGTAAGCGCTTTGCCAACATTACCGGTACTATTAACTATCAAGGCTTTAAGCGATGCGAGTTAGTCATCGAAGCCGTTTTTGAGAGTTTAGAGCTGAAACAACAAATGGTAGCGGATATTGAAGAGACTTGCGGCGGCAATGCAATTTTTGCTTCGAATACTTCTTCTATTCCAATCACTGACATAGCTAACAAGGCAAAGTATCCCGAAAAAGTGATTGGCTTACATTATTTTTCTCCGGTTGAAAAAATGCCGTTACTTGAAATCATTGTAACGGATAAAACCTCACCTGAAGTGATCGCTAGCAGTGTAGAATTCGGAAAGCAACAAGGCAAAACTGTTATCGTGGTCAAAGATGGCACCGGATTTTATACCAGTCGGATATTAGCGCCTTTTGTCAATGAAGCCGGCCATATATTAAGTGAAGGGGTTGCCGTTGACCGGATTGACCGAGCACTAAAAAATGCCGGTTTTCCAGTGGGTCCAATCACCTTGCTCGATGAAGTAGGGATTGATGTCGGAACAAAAATTGCGCCGATTTTGGCAGAAGCTTT
>CAZOBX010000031.1:26992-28724 GCA_964578045.1 uncultured Kangiella sp.
AAATTGCAGCAGGATGACCGCAAAGGCAAAAAGAATAAACGCGGTTTTTATGATTACTCAAGTAATAAAGGCAAAAGAAAAGTTGATGAATCAATTTATACTTTGTTAGGTGTACAGCCAAATAATATGATGGCAGAGCAAGAAATCGCCGAGCGTTGTTTATTGCAAATGGTTAACGAATCGGTTTTGTGTCTGCAAGAGGGTATCTTAAACTCGCCAAGAGACGGCGATATCGGTGCTATTTTTGGATTGGGTTTTCCACCGTTTTTAGGAGGACCATTTCGATACGTCGATGCTCAGGGTGTGAAGACAATTGTTGATAAACTCAAACAGCTAGAATCCAAATTCGGTGAACGATTTACGCCTGCAAAAATGTTGCTTGAAATGGCTGAAAAAGGAATTAAATTTTATTAGTCAATAAGGTCGCTTGGATGGAATGTTGGATTACTTTTTTTGTAGGGTGGGCAGTTAGTTTTGCCCACCATTTTTCTATAACCTATCGATACTTAGAACTTAGAACTTAGAACTTAAACCTATGGACAAGTCACTACTTGATTCCGGCCTTGATCTTTAGCCTGATACAAAGCCCTATCAGCATATTCCAGGGTATCGGTTACATCTTTCATTAGCTCGCTTGAGGCAATACCGATAGATGCCGTGACTTTGATTTCATGGTCAAGCAATACTGTGAGCTTTTCGATTTCCTTACGCACTCTTTCGGCGATAAATTTGGCCCCACCTTGTTTGGTATTGCTCAAAATAACCACAAACTCTTCTCCTCCATAACGAAAAACTTCATCAGAACGACGAATAGACGAGCGGATTAGATTAGCAACCGATTTTAAAACTTTATCTCCGGCGATATGGCCATAAGTATCATTAACACTTTTGAAATGATCGATATCAATAATCATTAAAGAAAAATCCGCCTGATGGCGCCGGTAGGATGAAAACTCTTTGTCAATTGCTTCATCAAATGCGGCGCGATTGCAAATTTCGGTTAAAGGATCTCTGCGCGCCTGGGTAAGTGCTTTATGATATAAAAGGGCATTTCTAAGTGGATAGATCAATAAAGACAATAATCTCTCTATTAAATTGGTTTCTCGAATGCTAAAGGGTTTATTTCTTGAACAAACAATTTCACCAAGTTTATCGCCTTGTAAGTCAAGACTGTATTTGCAATGGTGAATTTGAGGTTTTCCGAAGCAAAAGTCCAAGGAATGATTATCGTTGACATAACTCACTGAGTCACAAGGGACCAAAAGGCTGGTTTCTTCACAGAAGGATTTCAAAAGTCGTTCAATCTCAATCGATTGCTGTAACTTTAATGCCAGTCTTGAAATACTGGCAAAGTCATCACCATCGGTATGGTTTCGATAACTGTCTAAGCCTATAACTTTTGCCGGTGATGTCGTATTCATGCTTAACCAATTTCCTAGTAAATATCTTCAAAATAGAGTCAATAATCAGTCGTTAATCATTAATTCCTTTAATTGCCTACTAAAAATATAGCAATGACTGTGCCAATTTCAATATAACCAATAAAAACAATAAGTTATATTGAACAAGCGCTAGGTGGTTATCAATTCGTCAATAAATCGTCGCTTTCAGCGGAAAATGTCTTCCGAAGAGTTTAGGGCCTGTTGATCTTTTATAGCTCAACAGGCCCTAACTCTTTGGTTGGGCATCTATCGATTGGCCATGCACCGATTGACTGTCCTTTCCCATCAAA
>CAZOBX010000031.1:28734-32033 GCA_964578045.1 uncultured Kangiella sp.
GGTAATAATCGACGCTTCCGGAGCCTGTCTAAGCAGAGGAAGGCAAGCTTGAGTCAGCATAAAAACCGAATTGATATTGACCTGCATCATCTCATGCCAGAGGTTTGTTTCGGTAAATTCGATGGGAGACAGTTCGCTGATCATCGCGGCGTTGTGCAAAATTCCATCCAGTCTGCCCAGTTCCAATTGAATCGTTTCAGCTAAACTGGTGTATTGTTGTTGCGCGGCGTTTTGTAAATCCAGAGGCAAAATGGCCGGTTGGGCGTCACCATTATTGATAATGTCATCATACACTTGCTCGAGCTTGTCAACATTTCGGCCGTGTAGAATGACCGTCGCGCCGTGTTTCGCATAAGATTTTGCTACGCACTTGCCAATGCCGTCACTTGCCCCGGTGACTAAAATGACCTTGTCCTTAAGTAGCTCTGGGGGGGCTTGATATTGATGCATGATGATTCCTTTTTGGTCTTTATTCGCCTGTTAATCTTAATATGTAATTTTACCTTAATTTGGGAAATGTCTAAAAGTCTTTGTTGATAGATTATAAAAATACTTCTGTATTTTACGTTTTTATGTATGATAGGCTCGACAAATACAGATAAATCTAATTTAATCAAAACATTAGCATAAAACTCATTTAGCAATGTCGCAAAGTTTAGTGCTTGCCAACTTGTCGCAAAATGGTAAGCTTGATAATAGCATTAAAGGCGACTCATATTATTGGAGCATCATTTGATAAAAGTTCTTATAGTAGATGATCATGAATTGATTCGTACCGGCATTAGTCGGTTGTTGGCTGATTTTGAAAAAATCAAAGTTGTCGGTGAAGCAGAGAGCGGTGAAGAAGGGGTCGCTAAGGCGCGAGAATTACGCCCGGATGTGGTATTAATGGACGCTAATATGCCGGGTATCGGTGGACTGGAAGCGACCAGGCGTCTGATTCGGTTTGACCCCGACATTAAAGTGATTGCAGTGACCGTGCACAACGAAGAACCCTATCCGACCAAATTCATGCAGGCCGGCGCAGCGGGTTATGTGACTAAAGGGGCTGATATCAAAGAGATGGTGATAGCCATCAGGCAGGTTAATAGCGGTAAACGCTACATTACCCCCGATATTGCCCAACAGATGGCATTAAAGGCACTTAATCCCGGCGATGAATCACCCTTTGATATTCTCTCAGAAAGAGAAATGCAGGTCATGTTAATGATCACTAAAGGTCAAAAAGTGCAGGATATTTCCGATCAATTATTTTTAAGTCCCAAAACCGTTAATAGCTATCGTTATCGCTTGTTCGAAAAGCTCAATATCGAAAATGATGTGGAGCTTACTCATCTTGCTATACGGCATGGGGTAATCCTCTCTGAAAAAATCGAATAGCTGTAACGACTCAGCTTACCTTTAAAATGTGCCAATTCGGCGTTATAATATACTCATTCACAGCAGTGAAATCCTATATTTTGCCTTGATCTGGCCGATTTTAAAGGCAACCTGAGTCGCTACAAATAAAAGTGAAGCGTTACAAAGCCATGCCTCTATTCATTTTTCTTTTATCCCGTTCAAACGGATGTTACAGTTTCTCCTATGCCTCCCTTTGATTCAAAAAATTTCCTCAGCCACTTAACCACTCGTCCCGGTATTTATCAAATGCTCAATCAGAGTGATGAAATTATTTATGTGGGTAAGGCAAAAAATTTAAAGAAAAGAGTCTCCAGCTATTTTCAAAAGCAGGATCATCCGCCTAAAACCAAAGTGATGGTTGCTCAAATAGCGGATATTCAGGTGGTGATTACCGCCAGTGAAAACGAAGCCTTGATCCTGGAAAATCAGCTGATCAAAAAGTATCGACCTCGTTATAATGTGATCTTTAGAGATGATAAGACCTACCCCTATATATTCCTGTCTGATGAAAAATATCCCAGGCTCAGTATCCATCGTGGACGACAAAATAAAAAAGGCGATTACTTCGGTCCCTTTACAGGCTCGACGGCGGCAAGGTATAGTATTTCACTGATGCAAAAGCTGTTTGCTATTCGTCAATGTGAAAACAGTGTGTTTAACTATCGCTCCAGACCTTGCTTGCAATATCAAATCAAACGTTGCAGTGGGGCCTGTGTTAATAAGATCAGTTTTGACGATTATCAAAAAGATGTTGAGTTAGTCCGGTTATTTTATCGCGGCAAAAATGAGTCGGTCATTAGCGAACTGACTAGCCGGATGGACGCTGCCTCTGATGATTTAGAATTTGAAAAAGCGGCACATTTTCGTGACCAAATTGTCAGTCTAAGGCGGGTGCTGGAAAAGCAAACCGTTAGTAGCCTTAAACCGAATAGAAATTCCGATGTCGATATTATCGCCGCTAAGAGTCAGCAAAAAACCGCCGTGGTTTTTTTATTGCACGTCAGAAACGGACAGGTACAAGGTAGTAAACAATATTTTCCGAAAATGCCGGCCGATACCACCGATAGCGAGATACTGCAGTCGTTTATCAGCCATTATTACCCTCATAATAAAAACCAAATTCCCAATGAAATCGTCACTAATGTAGCGCTGGAAAATTCGGAATCGCTGGCAGAACTGATGTCTAACATTAGCGCTCGAAAAGTCAAAATTAGCCATCAGGTAAAGACCAGCAAGGCGGGCTGGCTACTGATGGCCAATAATAATGTCGATCAGCTGTTACAATCAAAATTGCAAGCCAAAAGCCACTTACAAAAACGTATGCGAGTTTTGATGGATGAGTTGGCGCTGGATAAATTACCATTTCGCATGGAGTGTTTTGATATCAGCCACTTTCAAGGCGAAGAGACGGTGGCTTCTTGTGTGGTTTTTGAACAAGGACAAGCCAAAAAATCGGACTACCGACGGTTTAATATCAAGAATGTGGCCAAAGGAGATGATTACGCGGCGATAGAACAAGCGGTCAGACGACGCTTTGAACGACTGGTTAAAGAACAGGCAAAACTCCCGGATTTATTAATAATTGATGGTGGAAAGGGGCAATTAAACCAAGCTCAAAAAGTGCTGGAAGATCTTAATTTGCCGCAAGTGACGCTGATCAGCGTGGCCAAGGGCAGCGATCGAAAGGTCGGCATGGAGCAGATATTTTTTCCGTCAGAAGCCATTGCCAGACGATTGGAGGAAGATTCGTTAGGCTTGCATCTTATTCAGGCTATCCGTGATGAAGCGCACCGATTTGCAATTACTGGCCATCGCGGCAAACGCGATAAGAAACGTAAGACCTCAACATTGGAAGGGATCGCCGGTGTGGGAGCAAAACGCCGCAAAGCGCTTATTCA
>CAZOBX010000031.1:32043-33297 GCA_964578045.1 uncultured Kangiella sp.
ACATTTTGGTGGATTGCAGGAAGTCAAACGGGCCGGTGTCGAAGATTTGAAACAGGTTGACGGGATCAATACCGGGCTAGCTGAATTAATCTATGATTATTTGCACTAAACTATTAGTCATCGAGCGAGGTCAAGGCTGAAATCAGATTAATGGAAGAGTAAATATCAACTAGCATTTGCCCCTATCAATGCTAGAATGAGTCCAACAAACATTCTGCGACTTGTAGCTGCTGATAAAACATGAATATTGCTAATCTATTGACCTCCTTTAGAATTCTGTGCATCCCATTATTGGTTTTTTTCTTTTATTTACCGGTCAGTTGGGGGCAGACTACCGCTGCAATAATTTTCGCAGTGGTTGGTTGGACTGATTGGTTTGATGGCTGGGTGGCAAGAACCTTTAATATGCAATCGCAGTTAGGTGAGTTTTTAGATCCGGTTGCTGACAAATTAATGGTTGCTGCATCGCTAGTTTTGTTGGTCGAACAACATGCCACTTTTTGGATTGCGGTTCCTGCATTGGTGATCATTAGCCGGGAAATCACCGTATCGGCGCTAAGGGAATGGATGGCAGAATATGGAGAACGTTCGGCGATTAAGGTAGTCAATATTGCTAAATTTAAGACCCTGATGCAACTGTCGGCTATATTCTTTTTGTTACTTGCAGGTAAAGAAGAGACCATCGGCTCGGTGTTTGACCATTCCTGGTTGTATATCTGGGGATATATCTTTTTGTATGTAGCAGTCGCTTTGACTTTGTGGACCATGTTTATCTATTTAAAAGTGACCTGGCCCTTATTAAACAAAGAAGAGTAGCTATTCCGTACTTCTAAAAAACGACCTCTCGACAACTGCTCCTGCGTTGTTCTACTACCGTCCATCCATGGACATATGCATTGCCTTACTGGCCTACATCATGTAGGAATCCCTAGCCCTCCCCTTGGAAGGGGAGGGGAGGGGGGAGTAGAAATATCGAACAGTTATCCCATGATTTTGTAACCTCCGGAGTCGATTCGAAGAAACTAAGCAAAAATAGGGAATTGTCGAAAAACTGCACGAAGAATAACCACTAATTGCTTGCCTGACGGTTGTTTTACGGTATTTAAAGGTCGGATTAAAAAAGATCGAAATCTAGTGATAATGGCGCTTGACAGATAAATATCTTACTGTAGAATGCCCTGCACTCGACGCGGGAATAGCTCAGCTGGTAGAGCACGACCTTGCCAAGGTCGGGGTCGCGAGTTCGAATCTCGT
>CAZOBX010000032.1:0-32944 GCA_964578045.1 uncultured Kangiella sp.
ACACTATCGGCTGGGTTAGGGCCATCAGCTGAAAAAGATTCATCAGCAAAAAAAGATCCGTCAGCTGAAAAAGATCCGTCAGCTAAAAAAGTATCTTCAGAAATTAATAATCTTAAGCTCTCAATTGCTTGAAACTGAATTTCCAACCAGTAACTATAGTCATCAGGATCATTACCCCAATATACCTCTTCTCCCGGACTTTCAATGCATTGGCAAAGATAGTCAATTACTTCTGAACCACCAATGAGCCCAAGCGCTTGAACTACCGCTAATTTTATTTCGCCACCTGGCTGACAACAATAGGCCTGCCAAAGATCGGTAATGGCCTGTGCATCACCAATTTTTCCAAGTGCTTGTACTGCCGCTAAAGCGACATCAATATCGTCATCTTGTATTAGCTCTACTAAAGTTTCTAGGGCTGAGTCAGCATGCAGTTGACCTAACGTATGAGCGGTAAGAGCACGAATTCCTGCACTATCAGAACGTAAAAAAGGGACTAGTCCTGTTGGAATATCATTATTTTCTAATAGCTTAACCATTGGGCAATATCCTTTAGCTCTTGCTCTGGGATTTGTTTTACGACATTTGACATAATATTGTTGCTGCGTTCACCGGTTTGATAGCTTAGTAACTGGTTAAATAAATAGTCTGCGTTATTTCCGGCGAGTTTAGGCGCATTCATAAGTACTGATTGGTTACCGCTTTTACCGTGACAAGCGCCACACCCCCTTTGTCGGTAGGCTAATGCTGCAGTAGATGTTGCAAGTTTTTTTTTCGGCTCTATTGTCAGCGTTTCTAGCCAGCTGAAAATATGGTTAATATCTGAATGACTGAGTTTTAATTCATTGACTACCAGTTGCATTTGCGCAGCATAGTTATTATTTCGCTTGCCTTGTGCAATATTCTGGAATTGCTGGATAAGGTAGTTTTTTGTTTGACCCGCGAGGCTTGGATAATGGGAAAAAACAGGTTGTTTACCATCAGGTCCATGACAGCTTGCGCAGGCATTTTTGATGTATAGTCTGACGCCAGCCATTTTTTCTGCTGAATTTAGAGCTTTATCAGAATCTGGAAGTTTATTAGAATGACTCCTGCCTGGTGGAGAATAGAGAATACAAATGGTAAGAAAAAATAAAGTGGTTATAGTAGAAATAAAACGCCTCGTTCTTGTTGATATATTTGTTTTCATAGTTAATTCCATATGAATTGTTTCTGCTGATCAATCTAGCATCAAGTGGCTATAGTAATATTACGAGGCGCAAAACTCATGGCGCTAAAGTCACGTTTGTATCTGCTTTCGCCGACTTTTTTGATCCTTGCCACCCCCATTTTGTAATTGTAGTTACCGCTTATCCAGTCCACCACGCGAGCTTGCAATACATTACTGGGCTGTACCTTATCCAGACAATTGGTAAATATGACTCCGCGTTTTATATGCGGAGTGACAACAGCAACACAGGTCAGTGAGGCGCTTACGATGTCGATAAACCCCCTCTTAAGTAAAGAATTAAAACGGTAGTCGTTTTCCTGTACGCCTAGTATTGTTTCCTTCTGCACCGGGACTCTGTCCGAATATAATAGAACTTTATCGCCTGACTCGATCCCTCTGGTAACGGCGTCATCAAGATGAATTTCTACAAAACTTTCAGGCCATCGTTGTAATATATAAGGGTTACGTTCACCGTCAGTATTTGTCTGCCATATTTCATTGATGCGACCGTTGGTATGCCATAACTCATCTTCACGTGGTTGCATCCAGTACCAAAAATCTGAAAACAATTCCCAAGGGGCTTTTTGCAAATTTAATTTTCCACTCTGGCTGTTAAAATGAGTGAGTTTTTTGTTGAATACATTGCTACCGTCGGCACCGCTATCTGGCAATTTACGCGCGACATCGTGTAGGCGTTTTGTGCCCTCTAATTGTCCTTGTTCATTGATCAGTGTTGGCCCCTGAATACCCGTGGTTCCTAATGTTTGTAACTGCTGATGTAATGTAAGTCCCTGCTTATGAGCGTAGATCTTCATCATATGAAAAGCTTTTCGGCTGTTACGGGAAAAACGCGATGCTTCTTCTGCAACCTCATTACTGGTTTCCCAATCGAAACCGTCAAAGCCCATACGTTTGCCCAGTTGTGCGATGATCCACCAATCAGGTTTGGCCTCACCAGGCGCATCGTAGAATTTCTGATATAACCTGAGCCTTCTCTCACCGTTGGCTCGCATAAAATCGGCTTCTCCCCAAGTGGCCGCCGGGAAAATAATATCGGCATATTTAGCGCCAATTGGTGCTATCAGGTATATATCTTGATTTAAAACGACTGTTCCCCCCGAATCCATACGGCGTTTAAGGGTTTCGATTATTTCCTGTTTATCATGAGAGACTACTTGATGCGGATTATGTGTGACCAGTTGATCAAAAGCATCTGCCAGACCAGCTGAGCCGGTCATTGATTGTATCCAGGTTGTACCAATGACATGAGCAATGCGGGTATGGCCTCCGGTTAACCATCGATCAGTATCCAGCGCACGTCTGCGACGGCCTGGCACTTTTTCTGGGGATTTATTGCGGTTATACTTTCCACCTTCTTGACCCCCTCGCTGGTGTCCGCCAAAACGACTGAGTACCTGACCGGGGCGGCCACCGGCGCCAACAATAATTGCCAGTGCACTGATAGCATTGGTATTTCCGGTATTATTCGACCAATAAAATCCTTTTTCAAACCCCAGTGATGTTTTGGGACGGCGACCGTCAGCGTTAGGTTTTGCCATCCATTCAGCTGCGGTATAGATTTTTTCCACTGCTATACCAGCAAGCTCAGCCGCTTTTTCAGGTACATGTTCCGGGCGTGATAATAACCACTGCTTCCAGTCTTCAAATCCATCTGTCTGAAAGACATTCCAGGTACTGCGCCACTGCCAGGGTGTATTGCGGGTACCTTGACCAAAACCAGCACCGGATTCCCATTTGTTGGCAACCCATTGTTTAATCCACTCAGCGTCCTGCCACTTATTAAGTACTATAAGTAAGGCGATGGCATTGAGTACCACTAAATCCGTTCCAGGGAAAATATCCAGATGTAAGCCGCCCATTCTTTTTGCATGCGCCACACCTGCCGTTTCTCGTGGATTCATCATAATGACCCTTTGTCCTCGTTCCATCGCAGGCATGATGTACTGGGTATAAATAATGGTTTTGGTTTCATAGGGATCGGTACCGCAAATTAATAACGTATCGGCTAAATTCCAATCTTCATAACTGGCGCTAAAATTATCAAAACCTGCGTCGCGTAGGCCAGGTGTCGATGTCACATTTGAGGGGGTATCATGATAAGCGAACGCTGCTGTATCTATATGACGTAAAGCGTATTTAGTAATGGCATAAGTATTTTCGATATATTGATAAGAATAAGTTTTTACCGAATAGGCATTTGCACCAAAGCACTCGATCGCATATTGATTGACCTCAGCGGCAATGTCTAAGGCAAACTCCCAGGAAACTTTTTGTAAGCGCCCATCAATACGCATCAGCGGGTATTGTAATCTATCTTTTGTCGGTCGATCAGGGTTGTAAACCTTCTGTGCGATCGTGCCTCCACGTATTGATGAGTCGCCCTTTTTATTAACAACATCGGTTTCCTTGTCGGGGATAATCACAACGTGATGGGGTTGGCCGTTGTGGGACACGATATTATGCTGGGTAGGCGCTACCCAGGCTTGTAATGCATAGGAGGGAAAGTCGATACCAAAGGCATTTTGATGAGCTAACGGGCCTCCTGATAAACCGACCGGCCAGCGATACACTTTATATCCACAGGCTACCACACAATAATCACATGCGGTGGTTAACACTTCGGCAGATACGGGTGGAAGAGGAGATTGTTGTTCGGGGATATATTGGGGCGTCGATGCGTTAGACATACTCAACCCCCACGTTTATATCTGACGGATCGTGCACCAGATTGTGGTTTCGCCCGAAAATCAGGCCTCTCAATCCCACTGCGTACAGTCTGTTATTATGCTGTTTAAGTAATACCTGTGGCAGGCTTTGATAGGCTTGACCACTAATGACAATGCCATGGCGAGTTAAATCGTAAGTTGATAAGTGGGCTGGGCAGGCACCCAGTGCTTTTTCCTGAGCGCGATATGCTCCAATAAGCGGCATTCCCTGATGGGTGCACAAAACACTGAAAGCAACAATATCCTGCTGAGATCCTATTCCTCCTCCGGCCTGTGTACCAAGCTTCACTAACATGCAGTTCGAGTTTTGACCCTGATCAGGATAATTAAAGTAAAAGGGTTGATCGGTTTTCAAGTCATCAATCTTCATCAGGGCAAGGCGTGGATAACGAGCCTCTTGTGCGGGAATAAGCGTTTTAGCCACTGCAGAACCAAAAGACATAGAGACTGTAGTCGCGGTGACGGAAAGAGCGCCGGCCCAGAGAAATTGCCTTCGACTGAGAAGGCAATTGGTGGATTTGGAATTAACCTTATCCTTATTGGTGTTAGCTCTTGTTGTGACCTGAATTATTTTGCGAGTCATAATTTCTACGTTCCTTAATACATTGTTTCGTCATTTTGATTTTTTATACTGTTGGTCGCCGTCGAGGGCATTACCACATTAAAATAATTTAGTGGGCGGCTGGGGGGGAGCTCGGGTGCCGACATTTGGATTTCTTTGCCGGAAAAAGTAAGTACAAATTTTTTTAAATCCTGTTTTTCCGAGTCGCTCAGATTAAGGGGATGTAGAATGGTCGTTTTCGTGCCAAAGGCATCTTTTCCCCCCCCTTGGTTATAAAATTCGATTACGTCGTCCAGGGTGGCGAGCGTGCCGTTATGCATATATGGCGCGGTATATTTAGTGTAACGAAGGCTGGGAGTGCGGAATTTACCAATATCTTGTTTTTGCTTGGTTCTAAAATAAAACCCCAAATCTTGTTTGGTTTTTCGGTATAGTTCTTCAGTTACTCCTTTGGCATACAGTTCAAAACGAAATGTTATTTGTGCGAGGCCACTTGAAGCCCATAGCGGGTTGGTCGGAACTCCCAGGTTATAATATTTCTCGTCACTCACCAGTGGCCCGTTATGGCATTCTAAACAGTTAGCTTTACCTTCAAACAAAGCTTTACCGCGTAGCTGTTGAACATTTAGTGGTTGGAACTTGTTTTTAGAGTTTGATTTAAAAGATAAATCAAAGGGTGTATCACGTTGCACCAGAGTGCGTTCAAAAGTAGCGATAGCCTCCCAGGCATTCTTGATTTTAGGTAAACTGGATCCAAAGACCTTTGAAAAACGTTCTCTGTATTCAGGAACCAGGGCTAATTGTGCTTCCATAACATTATTTTCGCCATTGCCAGCCACACCTCCCCGTGCCGCCCCCTCTGCCTGGTGCTCCAGGTTGGTACTACTGCCCGCCCAAAAAAGTTTGCCGTAATAGGCGGCATTGATAATTGTCTGGCTGTTACGCCAATGCACAGTCCCGGGGTAACCACGACTGATTGATGAAGGATATGCCCAACCGAGCTCGGGCGCATGGCATGCTGCACAGGGCATACTGCCGTCCCCACCCAGCCGTCCGTCCCAGAAAAGTAATTTACCCAATTCAGATTTTTCCAGTGTCATTTCATTATCGGGTGGGATTGGCACATTTCCCAGTGCCGCCAGAGGAGGGTCTATATCGGGATCGCCTGTTGCTGAAACTGTGCATGAAATTGCAAATAATATAGCCGATAAAACTAATCGCGCTATCGGCGAATTGTGAAAAAAATGTATCTTTGTATGCAAATGTATTTTCCTTAATAATGTTTCAATTAGTGAGTTTTGATTAATTGGAAATATTTTTCCAATCTGGTATTGCTAAGTAATTTTGTTTAATGTATTTATATTGGGGCCAGACAAATTCGTCGCCGCTCAATGGCGTTCCTGATAAGGACTCTAAAAAAGCTACCAGGTCATTTACTTCTGCTTCGTCCAGTTGAACATCAATTAATTCGGTAATGCGCTTACCTTGAAAATGAATTTTGATGGCATGGTTTAAATCAGACGCTGTACCGTTGTGCATATAAGGCGCAGTGGAAGACAATTCCCGCAAGGTAGGGGTAATAAATGCACCAAAATTCGGATCGTTAGTGCGGTGATGTTGTACAGAAGCCCCTGGATCTGAGCGTAAATTCATATAATTTTCATTGCCCATAAACATATTAAACGCAATAAATGCAACACTTCGACCCACTTGATTAAAAATGCTTTGTTGTTCTAAAACGCCTATATTATGAGGCTGTAGATCGGTAAACATAGGACCGCTATGGCATGTATCACAGTTGGCTTTATTTTGAAATAGTTGCCAACCTCTGTTAGCTTGTGGAGTTAAATTGTCATTGTCAAAAGGTACGTTTTTTGATTGTAATGATTTTAAATACTCAGCTAATGCTTTACGAACACCGCCATTTGAGGGTTCCTGGAGCAAAACCTGTTTAAACATTTTTACATAATAGGGATCCTGTTTGCATCGTTCCTGCATAATACGCATATCCATGTTCATCCATAAGGGATCGGTGAGTTGATCGCGTACAACATCATTCAGGTTTGTTCCCATTCTGCCATCGTGAAACCAAATAGACTTATGTGCGACATTAATTAAAGTTGGTGTATTACGAAAACCGGCCAATTGGCCGTATGCATCTGAAAGAGCCAAGCCATCGCTATATCCCCGCTCCGGTTGATGACAGGATGCGCAACTCACAGAAGCATCGCCAGACAAGCGTTTATCAAAAAATAAGCGTTTACCTAAATTAGCGAGTGATGGATTAAATTTTATGGGAAAAAGTTTAACGCTCGTTGTGTTGACTTCAGCAAAAACATGTGTCGTCAGAAAAATAAATAACAGCATCGCCAGAAAAATTGGGGAAATAAATATTGTTAAATTCTGTGTGCGATTCATGTTATACCATTTATTGTTCAGATCAATATTTGTATAAAATCTAAAATAAAATTCTGTATTGATGCTGGAAAACTGTTTAAATATCGCGAGGAGATAAACATATTTGAGCAATATATGATCGAATGAGGCATGGTTAATGTAAATAGTCCATTTGAACTAAACTATCTAGTTTTTTGCCTGTTTAGTTTCCTAAAAAAGTACCGTAATAGCTTCTATTAAATCAAGATGGGGATGTGGCGTTTTAAGGATTGAGTGTAAGAGACTTAGAATTGGTTTTATCTGATTGGTGGATATACAAGGTTTGATTGTATTTTGGATTTTTAATTATTTTACTGGAGCCATCGTGCCACTCGACTGTTAGGGATAAGACCGTTTCATTTTTGCCTAAGCCAAAAGTTTGTATTAGTTCCGACTGTGATAAATAAGACCCTCCGGTACGAACCAATCGTTGTTGTTTCAGTTGTGAGCCTTGCAAAACTATACGAGCGCCAATGGCATTGGTATTTGGTGGCGAAGCTTCTAATTTGATACGTAAATATCTCCGAGCGATCAGATTGTTTTTGAGAATACGTGGCTCTCCATCATTACTGCTAACGACTATATCCAGATCGCCATCGTTATCCAGGTCGCCAATCGCGAGCCCTCTTCCAACCATTGGTTTATTCAATGCAGGAATATTTTTGCCTTTATCTATAAAGTGTCCATTGCCATCATTTTGTAGGAATTGAAGTGGTTGTGCATAACTTTCTTCAGGGAATGCCGCAGAAATATTAGGTTCTACATGTCCATTTGCTGAAATTAAATCTTGCCAACCATCAAGGTCGATATCAGCAAACACAAGACCGAAAGTAAGTAGTGGCAAGGTTGATTGTGCTATCCGCACTTCATTACTATCTTCTGAAAAATGCCATGGGCTACTTTGTTTGAAGAAAGACGTTGGTTCATTACTGAAATTGCCGATTGCAATGGCTACACTACCATCGTTATTGTAGTCGCTAATATCTATCCCCATACCCGCGCGCGCGCGGCCATCGCGGTCGTAAGCGAGTTCGGCTTCTACTGCTAGATTTTTAAATTTTCCTCCCCCCAAATTACGAAATAAATAATTTTCAATCGTATCGTTGGCGATCACAATATCCAGTTTATGGTCGAGATCAAAATCCCATAACGAGATACCAAGTGCTTTGCCTTTTAGCTCAAGGCCGGAATTTTGGGTTGCATCTACAAACTTACCACAATCTTGTAACCACAGGCGAATACTTTGTCCTTCATAACTTCGTGGTGAGGTATAACCTTTATTTACGGTATCGTAAGTTGTGAAAATATCACTCTCTATTGACCAGCGAACATATTGGATTGATATAATATCTAGATCGAGGTCACCATCTGCATCAAAAAATACCGCCCCGGTTGACCATTCGGAACCTTGCTCACCTCGTTGATTGGTCCATTGATTTGTATTCAATCCAACGGCTTTAGTCACTTCTTCGAATTGGCCTGTATTATTGCGAAAAAGCCGCACACCTCCCAAAGTGGTAAAAAGAATATCGGAGTCGCCATCACCATCATAGTCTGAAACACTAACTCCCATGCCGTAAAGAGGTATCGCAAGTTGGGATTTTTCAGTAACATCGGTAAAGTGCCAGTTGCCATCGTTGCGGTAGAGTGCAGGCGTACCGCCTGTTGATTGAGTGATGCCGTCAAAGCCTGTGCTATTGACAAATAAAATATCGATATCACCATCCTGATCAAAATCGAATAATGCAAGCCCCGACCCCATTGTTTCTGGCATATACCGTGATAACGTGCCTTCTCTGGTAATAAAGGCACCGGTGGTATGATGAAAACTGATACCGGTATCCTTGGTTACGTCAGTAAATAGTTCTGCTTCAATTGCTGAACAGCAATTGCCGGCTAGTAGCATCCAGCCAAAGTAAGCTAAAAAAATAGTTTGATTAGGTGCATACATCAACAATAATACGACATTTATTTTACATCAGGTAATGCACGAATGTGGTTAACCATTTGCCAACGTTCGTGATCTGTCAGTACACCTGCAAATGAAGGCATTTTTCCAATTCCGTGGGTTATTTTCCAATATAATTCGCCATCACCCAATGGTTGATCGCCGGGTGTCGATATTACCGTCAGGATGCTCTGTAAGGAATAGCCCACGTTTTGTTCTGTACCCTGACCAAGCCCATTTTCACCGTGGCATTGAGCACAATGGGCGGTATAAACTTTTGCGCCTTCGGTTAATGACTTTTTATTAACGTTAACAGAATTAATTAAATCTCGGGCCTTAATTGGCACATTCCAGTTGCCAGCAAAGGCTGATGGGGGAGAAAAAATCAACGTGAGCAATGTTAATAGTGGCACTCTTTTAAGAGTTATAGTTAAGCGTTGAATCATTTGTGGTTCTCCAGATAAGTGAGAGTTTTAGTCTTGGCTAAAAGTGAGTGGTTGGTTGGAAGTTCGAATTCCAGTTCGGTAATTGTTGTAATCGGTTGTGGCGGAGTTGGGCGGCCATCAAAAACCCAATCGATAAATTTCGGATCGTATTTACGCCAATTGAGTTTTATCTTGACCTTAAGTGGTGCTTGAAATTCCGGCGGGAGTGCAAAACCTAATTGTACTTCTCGACTTCTTCTTGGCGGTATCAGGAAGCTGTCTTGCAATGCAACGGCTCGTGTAGTGGTTGTTCGACGATTTGTGGGATTCCCTTCGGCATCTACAAAGGTTACCCCAAAACGAACGGCGTCATCAGGTAAACGGTTGTCTGTATCAATGTTGCCTTGTTGAGCAATTACATGGCCTTCAGCATCTACACAAACGAGAGACAACCAGGCCTGGTTAGAGTCTGCGGTGCCAGCGGGAAAGTGATGGCCAACGGCTTTATTGAATATCGAAAGCTTTAATTCGACTAAACTATTGCTGGTAACCTTAATTTCACCTGGCGATAAAAAAGGATCTTGATGGCGAGTTCGCAAGCCAAGTAATTGAAGTTCTACTATGCCGTTGGATAAGAACTGCTGTGCTTTTTCCAGATGTTCTAAATCTTGATTAAATGCAGCTAGCGTAGTATTTCCCGCCGCAAAGCTATGACTGTGTGCCATTCCATCCGTTGCCGCAGGATCCTTGGACGCGAACAGTGGCATATGGCAATCTTGGCATTTTCGAGAACCAGATTCATGACCAGTACTGGCAGAATTGTATTCACTTTCACTCCAGGAGCGGTACTCATCTAATACTTTCAAGTTGGTGTGACCATTGATCGAAGCCGGTACTTCCAATGTATGACAAGTTGCGCAAAATTCTGGTTCTTTGTATATAGGCTTACTCATTACTGAGCGGTGCAACCAGGGACTTAATTTCAGCAGGAATTCATGTGCTTTTTGCAGTGACGGGTTATCTGCTAAAGCAAATGGATGGAGAATGGGTTCGTTGATAACATAATCACCATTTTTTTCTCCGATATTAGTCATTCGATGGCAGGACAGGCAGGTGATCCCTGAATTTGCAGGCCAACTATTAACATTCAAGGGACTCAGTTTGTTGGCAGCCAACAATAAAGGATCGTGGCAGCCAGCACAAAAACGCAGAGTCTCTTCGTCTTCGGTGCCCACTTCGCTTAAAACTACTTTGCGGTATACTGGATTGTTAAAAGAAGAAAAATGGTGGGACGAAGCATTCCATTGCTGATATATTTCGGTATGGCAAAGGCCACAGTATTCGGACTTACCGAGTTTTTCAGCCGGGACGGGCTCTTGTATTTTGTCAGCAAGAACTGGTTGTGAGTATAATCCAAGGAGAGTTGTAATACTGAATATGAAAAGCTTAGGTAATAACAATTTCCGTATTTCCTCGCCATATAAATTTTAACAAGTTAATTAACACATTTGATTACATACAAGCAATATTGGCGTTAAGTAATCCTTAGACCAAATATAGATATTTTAGATTCTTATCTGGACGGCATAATAACATCGTTGCCGAGAAACAGGACTAGTCCGTTTTTGCTATATCATTTTAGATAATAAAGAGTAACGGGTAACGTTTTTAATTTAGAGCGACGTTAGCCCTATCATGTATAGTTATTTTCTATTTATATTGAGGTTCTATATATAAATAACATTGTTCAACCATAAGGTTTAATATATTATGTCGCCAATGGAATCGAATAAGATAAAACCAGAAGACGAAGCTTTGTCCCTTGTTTTTCAATCTCTGTCTAATATCACGAGAAGAAAGATCGTAGAATTATTGAGAGAATCTGGAAGTTTGCGGGTGGGTGATATAGCTAGCGTCTTCGATGTTAGTTTTAATGCTATATCCAAACACCTGATAAATTTGGAAAATGCGGGAATTATTAGCCGTCAAATTAACGGTAGAGAGCATTTGATCTCAATCAATTGGGAAATGCTAAATGTACCTTACAAGTGGCTATATTTTTACCACCATTATTGGGAGTCAAGGATAGATGCGCTGGCTGATTATACTGAAAATTTAACCAAAGAGGACTAGAGAATGAGTGAGAACACAGTCAAAATAACCAGAGTCATTAAGGCTCCCCAAAGTGTAGTTTTTAATGCATGGATCAATCCCGAAGTTATTAAGAGGTTCATGATGCCGATGGAAGGGACAACTGTGACGCAAGCTGATGTTGTTCCTAAAGTCGGTGGCGATTTTAGCTTAACTATGACGGTTGGTGGCAATGATATTCCAATTAAGGGCAAATACCTGGAGTATGAAGAATATAAAAAGCTTGCTTTTACATGGTTGTCAGATCATGTATCTGAAAACAGTGTTGTGCATATTACGTTCAATAAAATCAACGATAATGAAACAGAGCTGAATTTATTACACACAGGTCTTGCGACGGAAGAGCAAGCAACAAATCACGATGGTGGCTGGAATCGAATTGTTGATTTACTTTCCACCAGTGTAGCCTAGGAGAAAATAATGATACTTAACCGCCGACCATTGAAAATTATAGCAAGTCTATTTCTCGGACTTTTTATTTCCTTTACATCTTTTGCTGAAACAATTATGGTGATCAATCCGATTGAAGTTCCAAAAGGGAAAGAGCAGCAAGCGCTTGAAATTTGGGACACCTATGCAAATTACTTTCGTGCTCAACCAGGTTATCTGGGAACGAAATTACATAAAGCGTTGGATAGCAAAGCCAAATTTCACTATATTAATATCGCCGAATGGAAATCTGCAGAAGATTTTTTAGCGGCACTAAATAGCGAAAAACTCAAAAAATTAGGTAAAGGTTTTCCCGAAGATATGCCTCACTACCCTTCAATCTATACTATTGTCAGAGAGTAGTATGGTTTGATGTTAATTAAGTTTTGGTGGTCAAAATCATAACTTTGACCACCTCTTTTTAACGGTTATAAATTAATAAGCATCATAAGATTAATCCTTTGAAATTCCAGCTCTTTGTCTGTATATAACTCCCTCCTACAATTTTATTATCAACGGTTTGGTATTGCTTGCAGTTTTTTAAGAATATTTTTAATAAATCTGGTCCACTTCTATTAGCTAGTCCATTTTCACTATGTATCTTTAAATTGTTGGGTAGTAGGATAAGGTAGAACAAGTTCATTAAAAGGAGAAAATATGCGAAATTTAACAGTGGTTTGTTTAGCAATTAGTGTCAGTTTATTGTCAACAACGAGTGAGGTGTCTGGTTTTACTTTGGTTTTGGATAACGGCGAATTTTATGGGCCGGGAAATGCTTTATACAATGATACCGGTATTGTAGGCGTGAATCGTTTTCCGGATGCGAAAATCAAGAATATTGTATTGACGGGACCTTTACAAGGTTTTATCCCGTTTGCAAATAATGGCGCTGAAGAGCCAAACGTCATTGCTGAAAAACTCACCAAAAGCGGGCCTGTAGATGGTATGGCATCTGATGGAACATTAATAAACGAAAACGGTGATACAGCATTACGGTTGAATTTTAGTGATCCTACAACGGGTGAATCAGCTGATGTAATGGTAATCGCGGAACGGAGTAGCGAACCTCATGGTGGCGAAACAATTGCGCCTGATGTATTTGGCAATTTAACCTTTAGGCCTAATGTGGTAGCGGATCCAGGTGATCCAGCTCTTGTTGCACGTTTTAATCCGGTTTTTACTACCGGGTATGTAGAGATCCCTCTTTCATTAAAAACACAGATGGGAGCGCAAGATGGTGTGGATAATGCGGGTCCATTCCACACCGGACATATCCTAGTTGGTCGTCTGGGTGATTATAACCAGGACGGATTTTTGGATGGGATTCTAGTGCTGGCAGACAACGCACCACTCGATCTTATTGTTGGGCGAGGTAATCCGATTGCACAAAGAAGGCCTTGGTTAAGTGATATACCTATTTCACCAGACCAAGCAATATATCTTACTTTAAGTGGATTGATGAATAATTATCCCTACGCTTTTGCTAAAGCTCAAGAGTTAAATGATATTGTAGCGATACTAACGCATTTGCAAAATCTGGATCAAGGTATTGAGGCTATATTAGGTAATATGCGCCGTGTAATTTTGCAACTGGAGTTAAGTGGCAATCATCAAATTATCCATCAATTATTATCATTGCGTGATAAGTTTAACAAAGTTCAAAACTCAATATCAGATACAACATCAGCGATTGATAAAATGGGAATTCGCGGAGCAATAACTAAAAGAACTGGTCAAAGTAAAGCAGAAAAAATATCAAAACAAATCGCTAGAATATTTTACGGACTTAAAGGTATTTCAGAGGAGTTAAATCAGATTATTGGTTCATGAAATATAGGGTGTTATTCCAGGTTTTAGTGTTTGGAATAAAATAATGATATATTTTTTTTAATATTTATTAAGGAGTATGAAATGGTTAGAACAAAAATAAACCTTTTAGTGATGGGGAGGGCGGCTTTGTTCGCTGCGATTGTCGCTACTACATCAAACTTGTCAGCGTCAGCGTACAAGGATTCTCCGCAGCAGGCTAATAGTCCTGCAACGGATATTTCAGATTTTTATATGTTTAGGAGCTGGGAAGATCCTAGTAAAGTTGTTTTTATTTTGAACGTGAATGCTGGTCAAAATCCGCAAGACGGACCTGCACTTTCAAATTTTAGCGATGAGGCTCTATACCGGATTAATATTGATAATAATATGGATGGAAAAGCAAACGATATCATCTATGAATTTCGATTCAGTTCTAAATTGAGAGAGGTTGAAAATTTCCCTAAATTTCCATTTCCTGCAATTGCTCATCCACATTTACCTTTTCCTGAGCTTCAAGGTATAACAGCTTTGTCTGGCTTAGGTTCTGAGGGTTTACGAGTTCTTCAGAATTTAACGGTTACTGAAATTCGTGCAAATAAAAAACGAAAATTATTCCATAATCAAAAGTTGTTTTCTGTACCGAAAAACCTAGGTGAAAAAATTATGCCTGATTATGAAAATTTAGCTTCTCAAGGTGTTTATACAGACAGTAAAACAGGAATTCGAGTCTTTACAGGCCCGCGCGCTGATTTAAGTTATGTAGACTTGGGAGCATTTACTGCCGGGATGGATTTTAAAAGAAGCCCTCCATTCTTAACCGATGAAGAGGATATGAATAATGCATCCAATCCTTTCGGAGAAAACCGTTTTGAAGGAACAAACGTAAATAGTATTGCGATAGAAATTCCTATTTCTCACCTCACTGCCGACCATAAGACGGCTCTTGACGCTCAAATTCCGTTTCTTGGTTCTTACGCAAATATTTTAGTTAGGTCGCGTGATAGTAATCATGCTTTTAAAAACAGCCATCAAAATCACGAACGTCATCAACGTCATCAACGTTATCAACAAGTGTCGAGAATGGCAAATCCTACCTTCAATATTCTTATTAACGACTACAAAATCAAAGACAAATATAACACCACTGCACCACAGGATGATCAGCAATATCAGGAATATGTTAAGAATTCATCCTTTGCTAACTATATGTCATATGTGATCGGTTTGCCGGTACCACCTGCGCCGAGATTAGGCATATTAAGCATTCTTTATAAGTATCCGGGACAGCCTTTAGAGGGGGAAGATTGTTCGCTTCCTTGCGCCGATCTTTTACATTTGAACATACAGGTACCACCTACTCTACCGGAACAACAAAGTCGACTTGGTGCATTGCTTAGTCCTGACATGGCTGGCTTACCCAATGGTAGACGTCCAAACGATGATGTTTATGACATTACCCTAAGAGCATTAGGGGGACCTGCATTCTTTTTCACTCGAGTTGGAGACGGGGTTAATTTTAGTGGTGATGTTCCGGGAGCTGGAATGAGTGATGGTCCAGGGTATGGTTCAATAAACGGAAACAGGTTGGATGTTACTCAGAATGGTATTGTGGGTGAGTTTCCGTTTTTACCAACGGCGCATGCGCCAAAGTAAACTTTCCCTAATAGTGCGATCGTATCCTGGATGAAGTTGCGACGCGCTCTTGTTTGGATAAACGTTGTTGTATTTAAACATCTCGATCAAGCTAAAAGTAAAGATGAAGCTTAGTTTTATGTTATTTTTTTAAAAGGTTGAAACCTATCGAGTGAATTTATTATTTGCCTGTCAGTTTCTTAAATGTTATCTGATGTGAGCAAAAAGAACGTTAAACAACAATAACTTATTAATGCCATAATAGCCGGACAGGTAATGTTCTTAACGAGCAACGCGACCCAATGCGTTCAGGCGATATTAAAAATTATATTGAACGACAGCCGACTAAGATCGCTGGAGTTGGAGCTTTACAATTGTTGGGAGAGCAGACTTCCAAAGAGCTGTGGATGATTCGAGATCAAGCCATTGAACAAGCCCATATCACGGGACATTCGGTAAAATTGCAGTTGCTATCGAGTAATAATATAAGCTACGGTTTTATCACCGCATCTCCTGATGGAGTTCTAGATTTAAGTGAGGTTGAAGGTGTTGATACAACAAATAATCCACAGACTTTATCTATGCAGTTGCGAGTTTCGCCACTTCACTTAAAAGGAGTTGTTAGCTTTCTTCGACTGTTTTCCTCAGCCACAGATGTCACTATCGGTATGCAATCACCTGAGCGTTATCCTGAATTTCTTGATGGTGATTTTCTGATGGAGTTGTGGAAGAGTTGTCGGTAGGGGATATTACGGCCATTACACTAGCGATGGCAGGCGAAGCGAGACCTGTTACTAAATGCCGTAGTAGAAATAATTGGATAAATAAGTTTTTTCCCGATCATACCTATTCCAAGGATTGTTGGCGTCAATTTAAAACGGACAAGAGTGGGCGTGCCATTATTAATCTTTATGGCGATCAAAAACGCCATGAAATGGGAGAAGGGCTTGCCGAAGGTATAGACGAATTTATGAAAGGACCATCAGTATGGCGGACCAAAGAATTATGGGGGATGGCGAGTACTGCGCCTTGGATACATGACGGGATAGCAACAACGATCACCGAGGCCATTCATTGGCATGGGGGAGAAGGTGAGGAATCTCGTGATAATTACTTTTATTTGACGGATGATGAGAAAGATAACATCTTAGATTTTTTGAGAAACTTGGTTATTTACGACTTTGAACGAGACATCATTCAAAATTCAGATAATTATGAGATATAAATTAGCGTGAAATTGTTCGCTTCTTTGTACACCGTATCTGTTGCGTATTTATATATTGTGGGTGCGATACAGCTCTTCAAACAGAAAATTCAAGGGAATTTATGTTGGATGCTTAACTGAGAGGGCTGTCATCTATCGCAAGAATTGCGTAATTTCGGCGGATCAGTATGCCACATTAAAGATCGTTTGAGAGTTTTTAAGAGGAGTCTGCAAGGGAGATTCAGATCTCCTCCGACTGAAACCGTTGGCTCAATGTGCTACAGCTATCATATGATTTTGTATAGTATAGTTGTAGCTTATCAAAGGGCTTGTATCCAAAATGCAAAGTATGCGACGAATATGGCTAAAGTTTTTGTAATATATCCTTAATTAGTGACTCGCGATTGTTCCGAAGTACTTTAATAAAATCCTCGGGAACTTCTGAGTATTGATCGTATTTTTCAGACCAGTCAATTATGGCAAGCATTACTTTGATAAGGTCGCGTCCTTTTTCAGTTAGTGTATATATAATTTTTTTCCCATGTTCCTTATCATTAGTTTTAGTGATGATATTCTGACTTTCCAGGCGCTCAAGGCGATCGGCGAGTACGCTTGTCGATATACCCTCTCCCGATTTAAGAAATTCACCGAAATATTGGCGTTGCTTAAACATAAGATCTCGGATAATTAATAGGGTCCATTTGTCCCCAAATATAGCGAGACCATATCGGATTGGACAACCATAAGTTTCATATTTCATAAAGATATTATAAACCGTAAATATACTTGCGTTATCGAAGTATAACTGCTAGCCTCCTTATTATACTTTCTTTTTCAAAGTAAAGTGTAGCTAACTTTTAATTAATCAGGAACCTGAGGTCAACTTGTATGAATGAATTTACTGCTACGCCGTTATTTGTGGTTTTCGCGATAGTTTTGATTCTGGAGTCACTAAAGTCTTTGTTTTTGGGTACAGTGACTGCGATAAAACGTGGCGAGCTCAAGCAATTTTTAAATAAAGAAGATGCGGATTGGTTAGGAGGCGAGTCTCTGGCAATTGATCACCCAGATTCGGCAAGGATTTTTAGGGCTCATAGGAATAATATAGAGAACTTGCTACCCTTTGCCATACTTGGTTTGCTATACGTATCAATTGGTGGCGATAGATATATGGGGATAGGTTATTTTGTGACGTTTTTTGTTGGTCGGGTTGGACATACATATGCCTATCTTAATGCTCGTCCGATGTTAAGGCGTAACATGTATACTTTAGGGTGGTTATCTCTGATAGCTCTATCTGTACACTTGCTGGTTGTGCTTGTAATGGGGTATGTATATTAGCAGCAAAGTCATTGATAGCACGAAATCCATTTTTTTGGTTTCCTGTTACTCGTTTTAGTAAGATAATTTCAGGATTATTTTGGGTGTATCATGGTGTCAGGATGTTTTTAATTTCAAAGGTTTTGTAGTTAGTTTCTCTTTGTTAAAAAATATGGTTTCTTATTTAGAGCTAGCGTAGAAATATAAGGGAAAAGTATGGCCTTTAATCATGATGTGGCAGATCGATTACAGACCCTAGTTGGATATCAACCAGGTTTTGAAGAAACTAGGATGTTTGGTGGTTTTGGATATTTGTTAAATGGCAATATGTGCGTTGGTATTCAGAACTGCGACTTAATTTTGAGGCTAGGAAAGCAGAATGTTGAGTCGTTACATGAGAAATATTGTGATCTTCGCGAAATGGATTTTACTGGTCGAGCAATGAAAGGTTGGGCCATGATAGATGGATTGTCCTGTGAAGATGAAGACTTTGTATCTTTGGTGCAAGAATCTCTTGATTTTGTAACTAGCCTTCCCCATAAAACAGCAAAGATTAATACCAAACGAAAAAAATAACGATTTGCGATTTGGGTTCAATTAACAGACTCTGTGGTATATTAATTTCTTCTCGTTATTTTTATTCCTGGTTCTACCATCATTTGGCAGTCGATTTTTACGAACTTATAGCCATTCTAACGGTTTTTTTTATACTCTACATTATTTTTTATTTTACCTTGCCTTGTCAGTTCTAGTTCCTTAATTTTAGTCGTAGTTTAGATGAAATTAAATGCTTAGGTCATGTGGCCAAAGAAGTGTTTAACAAACTATTCGAATTAATGGAGGAGAAGAGTAAATTTATTGATCACATCGGCAGAAATACAATTTCTGAATTTACCCTTCTTTTTTGCCCTATTAGCATAATGCTGATAAGATTTTTGAATATGTGGCAGGTAATCCTCCCATTTTTGATAGAAACATTCTGTAGAATTAAGCTGTCTCAGCAAATGGCGGTAAACCACCATTTGCTTTATGAGGTCTTTCATGATTATAAAGCGATAACTCTTTTGTAGCATGTTCTTGCACTTCCTCCAGATTTTCAAATAAATATTTACGCACCCAACTATATCTTATCGTTCGATTCAGTCGTTCAACATAAGCATTTTGTTGCGGTTGCCTTGGCTGAATATACTCAAGCTGGATTCCATTCTCATTGGCCCGATTTATATGTTCATGACTAATAAACTCGGAACCATTATAGCGACGAATAATTCGAGATTTGCTTCGCCATTCAATCAATTGGCTTAATACCTGAATGACTCTAAGTACAACTACTTGACCGAGTAATAGAATTGTTTTACACGCCAGCATGATTTGGAAAGGCTCTTCAAAGATCCAGGTCTGTATTTTTCTGAATGAATCACTAACACAACCTCCATTTGAGGCTTTGACGCCTGCCCTCTTGGCTGAACTACCCACTTATTCGACAATGATAAACTGACTTGTAAAGACTTGGCAACGTCATGAAGAGTCTTTACTTCCTGGCTGTCCTTCTCTATCAAGAAATAATTCATTGTAGTCAGATGAGTCAAATCCCCTAGGTACTTTTTTAAACTTAGGAAGTGAGCATTTAAGAGTAGATTTTTTTCCATTTCATTTGTTATTTCGGTTAACTCCTTTGCATGTGGGCACAAGTGTGATTAAAAAGGATGACACTAATGATGTTTACAGGCTCTATTGGTTAGCTTTCTCTCATGTTTCTTGAGCGAGCCTTTTTTCACGGGCTCCTTGGCTCTTTTCGAAACTTTCCAGATTATGTCGCAGCCAAATAGAGCAAAGATCATACACCTCTATTTCGTAGTTTATTTCTTGCCGAAAGCGGGTTGTTCGACTGCGTGGGTAATGTCCTTTTTGAAACTAACTCATCACTAATCAATAACAATATGACAGTAGCCACCGATAGTCCTTAAAGACTATTGGCAATAATTATTTTTCTTGTATCATTTCTTGAAAAGCTTCGGGAGAAGTTTTTTCCCTACTGGACTTCTATACGATATGCATGTAGAAGTTTAATTTTTAACTTTAAGAGAGGCATCGTATGATTATTAATGGGTTTAAAAAAATTGTCAAAGTTGTAGTGTTGATTCCTATGATATTGTCAGCACAGTCACGAACTTTAGCCGAGAACAATATTGATCACAGCGATAATCGTGGTCATTCCACTAGAATTATTCAAGGTCTTACCGCTACCGGTTTCAATGATGTGCTGGGTAAACCTGCTTTCGATTTAGGAGAACCAATAGGGGCTTTTGGTTTCTCCTCAATAGCAATCTATAATGAATTTGGAAGCGAGCCGCTACCTCTAGATGAAAACACCCCCAATTCGGCTCTTTTGGCAACATCGATCGACGAGAATTTTCTCTTTCTTGCAGGCAAAACATTAGAAGACGTTGACCCAGCTTGGCTGAATGTGCTTTTAAGGGATATCTCTGTAAACACCGATTTCAAGTTTGTTACAAGAGAACCATTGCGAGGTGTTCTCGACGCCGAGCCGCTGGAATTAGCACAGGCTGAACCGGCGGGCCATATTACCCTTGGTCAGTGGATGAAAGGCAGCGGAACTGCAAAAATCAGCTGTAACGGAAACGAAAGTGCGATAATTAAAATAAGGGTTCGAAGTCTCATACCAAATAGGATGTATGGAATATGGGCGACCATTGGCGGTGATCATTTGTCATCATTTCCGATTGGAGGAACTCCTAACAACTTTATTACGGATCAAAATGGCGATGGGCAAATAACGCGCACTGTTAAATTTTGCCCACTTGACCCAAATTCAGCAAACAGGCCGTTGCTAATGATAAATGTTGTGTTTAATTCGAACCATCAAAACTATGGTGCGGTGACAGAGCCGTCCGAAGTAAACGGCTACTGGTTTGGATTGGTCACACATAACCACATTCAATTTCCGGTAAACGTTGAAGAAGTAGCTTTTTAATGAATATCGCTCGCGATGTTTCAAGTGTTGAAAAGTTCTATTAGATGCGGAAGAAATCCTACTAGGATATCAAAATTCGCGACATGGATTGTAAAAATGCGATTTTGGCGAAAGTAAGTTCAGTAAGAACGGAACGTGATATTTCATAAATATCCAGTGGGATCTTAAGACATAATATTTTTCCTAATTGTTCAACTACAGAACACTGTTGGTTTCCGGTAATAAACAATATGGAAACTTTGGGCAATCCGGCTTTTTCTGGTCCTCCCTTATGAAACGGACGGAGTTTGAGCTTTTGTTTCTAGTGGCACGAATTGGTTACAATTTTTCTATCTGTTTTATGAAAAAACATAAAACGGTTAACAACAATCAAAAAGGTGAAAAAATGCAAAAAATAAAGAGTACTATTATCCCATTGCTAGCGACAATATATATTTCTTCAGGTCCAGTTTTGGCAAATGATAATGAAAGTTATCAAGGTGATGGACATATGCAAGAGTCCTATTCAATAACTGGCGAAGTGAGAACAGGCTTCAACTCTTCCAAAGGCCAGCCGGTATACGATCTCGGGGGCTTTTTAGGTGGCCTTAGCTGGAACTTTGTATTTGCACATGAACCAAACGATACAGAGTCGTCACCAATCACCGTCGACACCGATGAAGATAGGCTCTTAGCAACTGGCGTTGATCAATTTTTCTATTCTGCTCTTGTGGGATTTGACACTAATCTATTGGACCAAACGGCGCTAAACGTTCCCTACAGGGATATGCCAATTATTGTGGATGGCCTATCCGGCACGCGTTCTAAATTAGAACCAATTTCAATAGACAACTTTAAAGAGCGCCGCAGTTTATCACTCCCTGTTGACCCCATTAGCATCAAGGACTGGTATAGTGCCCGAGGTGTCGCTTCGGTTAAATGTTCGTCATCTGAGAGGGCTCGAGTTATGTTTAAATTTTCAAACTTAATACCACATGGCGTTTACAGTGTTTGGGGACTGTATGGTTTAGACTCAGATAACGACGGAATCCGCGATGGTCTCACACCCCCGATCGCATTTGGTGGTGTACCAAATGTATTGGTGGCTGATAGCAACGGAAAATCTACATTTAAGCGGACGTTGCCATTTTGCCCGAACGCGGACCAGGATATACTTACCGTTGAAGTTGCCTATCATATTGATGGCTCAACTCTTGGGGGAACCCCCGCTATGTTCCCGACTGAAAACAATAATACTTTCCTCGCAAATGTGGCTGTTCCTACACAGTTGTCTTTTAATTTCGGAGGCTTAAATAAACTAGATTAATTTGAAAAAAACTCGTATTTTCGTCTTTCTAACGACTTAAAAATATGAGTTTTTCCTTACATCAATCAAAAATCGGCGAGCAGCGCTGATCAAAGTTTAAACTTATTGTGTGTGCTGCTTCGATTTATAACAAGTAGGAACTACGAAACACTGGAGGAACCAAAATGTTAAAGAGAAACATTATATCGGTATTTTACTGTGCAATTCTAATCATTAGTACAAGTATATTTCATACACATGTTAAAGCGTCAGATCATATTGACTGGCCTGATCCGTTCAATATAACTTTCAGCGAGTTGGACATAACGGACTTTTATGCTTGGGTCCCCAAGCAAGGGAAGTTAGTACTTGTAATGAATTTGCATTTTAATGCTGATGAAACAACAAAATTCTCATCTGAAAATATAGAGTACCGTTTTCGTCTCCGCCCTGTAACATTGGATACATCTCAAAGTGCTAAAGTAGTTGTTCCTGAGCTAGTCTATGACGCGCCTGAAGTTACCGTTTCCTGTAGAGTGCGAGATAAAATAGCATCTTGTTCAGCAGCCGGGTACAGCGCTTACAACAGACTAGGGCAGGTACAACGATTTCATCCTAAAAAACCTCTGCAATTGTTTGCCGGCACCATATTTGACCCCTTTTTCGCAGACGGTGCATGGCTCCAAAAGCGAAATGCCGAATCAAGAAGTGATTTTGACCCATTCGCAGACCCTGACTATATAGGCCCTGTCGCTTTAGAAAACCCTGTCAATCTCACAGATGGTATGGGCGTACTCAGTATCACCGTAGCCTTGGATATAGAACATATATTGGGTAAAAGATATCAATATTATGCTATCGCTTCAGATGTTCTTGTTGATGACATAATATTTGAACGAGTGGGCCGCCCAGGAACCAATAGTCTAGTTATTCGTATAAATGAATTGAAAGATGACTATAACGGAAGTGATCCTTTTAATTTATCACCGCTAGAGGTGGTAACATACACAAACCTCCTAGCAGCCGGTGTCGAGGGCTGGGATAAGCTAGACAAGAAAACAGATTGGACACCAAATGACAAAGATGCATTAGTCAAAACCCTGCTTTTAGATGCCTTGATTATCAATGTAAAGAATAAATGCGCTTTCGAGGAAAATGCTATCTTTGACATTGAACGATCGGCTGGACCTCTAAAGCATTATGCACAAAAATGCGGCGGCCTCAATCCATTGGCAAATAGTTTTGATACCATAGTCGCTTTGCTTGTTGCTGGACCACAAGCGTTAAAAGATCTTTATAGTGATGGTGTGGACAGAAACCGTATCCAACCCGTTAAGAAGTGGCCTTTCTTTCAACTCTATAAACCCGATACTGTAGATAATTTTGAGGAATGAATAACCTACTATTTCTTTTGCTAGCTTTGTCTCTGAGTGCGGTGGGATCGCATGCTTTTGGCCAGACTGGAGTTTATATGGGGACGCCGTCAGAAAATATTACTATTAACGGTGAGCATTATATAACTCAACTTCGGCTTAGAGTTGATCGTTGGTACGGCCGCGTGAAAAAAAAACCTGACTCAATGTTCTTTCATGTTAAGTTAGGTTTGGCCTTATATTCTTTAGCTGTTTACGAAGACGACTTAGTACAAGTTGACAAGGCCATTAATCATATCGGCCATGCTATTTCACTAATGTCAAAGAAAAAACACCCCAACCGTCTTGCTCATTTGCTCTTATTGCGAGCCAACATGCAAACGACATTGCATCGTTTTGAACAAGCTTTAACAGATATCAAAAGTGTAAAAGAACTAACTAATGAAGATCTCTCAACCCTTTTTTATGCTGATATAAATTGGAACTTAGGTGAATACAATAGTGCTGAAAAAATCATCCGTGATATCTCAAAACGTAAACCGTCAATGCAGAGTCTTTCACGGTTAGCGATCTTAGAGTATCAGCTGGGAAATTATCAAAAGGCAGAAATCGTGTTTACTAAAGCGAGAGAGTATGACGATAAATCGAACCCTATTACTTCAAGTTGGTTGGATGTACAAATGGGTATTGCTGATCTAAGAATCGGACGATATCCGCAAGCAGAAAATCATTTTCGAAAAGCACATAGAAAGGTCCCTAGCTATATTTTGGCTATAGAACACTTAGCTGAGTCTCTGACCAAGCAACACAAAATGGACGAAGCCATTGCGCTATACAACAGAATCATCCATTTATCCGATAATCCAGAATATAAAGTCGCGTTGTCAGAAATATACAAACAAATCAAGCAGCCTCAGAAAGCAGGAAAACTGATTGAGAAATCGCGATTGCAATATGAAAGTTTGCTGGTTAAATTTCCTGAAGCCATGTACCGGCATGCAGCTGATTTTTATTTATCACATGGCGACAAAAAAAGGGCACTAAATTTATTGCACAAAAACTTAGAGCTTCGTCCAAATAGCGATAGCTATATTGCATTGTCAAAAGCACAGCATGTATCAGGAGACTTGACGTCAGCAAAAAACTCACTAATATCTGCTTTTCACATGCCGCCGACATCTCCAGATTTATGTGACTTGGCAAAAAAGCTTGACGTTCTTCAGTCGGTCATAGGTGCTTTCAAACCTAAATGTGTTGACGGTGCGTTGTCAACAACCCTTTCAATAAATGCCTTGTGAATTGACGCCAATTTTTATGAGGTTGTTTGCTGCTATATTGATGCGAATAGCTCGTTATGGCAACTGGGATTGACTGCGGTAAAGCCCGAGATGTTTTTTCAACAATTTTATTTTTTTGGGGATTAACTGATCGTAATACCGGGAAAATTCATATTCTGGCTCAGAGACGGGATACCTGAAGCATAGAATATTTTATAGACAAAATCAAACTAAAAGTATAATATGTCGTTGGCTTCTTATCAAAAAAACGTTTCATTTTGCCTGTGATTCGATGTCTATCAAATTCTTGAGTTCAAGGCTAATGAAACCCAAGTGTGGAAGGATACCTATCATGAAAAACTTCATAAAAATAGCAGTTATTTTATTGTTCATTACGTCTTGCAATACTAATGATGCCGAGATTACCAAGTCCCGTTTGGCAGAAAAGATGATTAGAACCAACGTCAGTGCTTTCATTAAAGCATGGAACGCGAATGATGCAGAGACCGTTGTATCCTTGTCTACTGTGGACCTTTTAAGAACGACCAATGGCAATCCTCATGTAAGAAATCAAGATGGGTATGTTGGATGGATGAGCGCTCACCACGCAGCCTTTCCTGATGCTAATATTGTCTTAGATGTTGCTACAGTTAGTGATAGTAAAGCATTCATCTACTGGACATTCACCGGAACCAATACAGGTCAATTTGGTAATGTTGCAGCTACCAATCAGAAAGTAGAGAATCACGGTTTCAGCATTTGGACTCTAAACAATGAGGGTAAATTGACGAATGAAGATGTTTTTTATGACAACTTGAGTATAAGACAACAATTGGGTTATGAACTTCTACCTCCTAGGGGTTAACATATCCCATAGTTGAGGTTTAGACGTCTACACTGTCATATAGCTGTCGTGCAGTACGCCATTATATGCTTATTACAAAGCCATTCTCAAACGGAAAAGTCAGAGCTGAAAAATGAAAACAAATTACTGAAAAAGAGGTTAATTGAGAAGATAAAGTGTTGGTTAAAACGACGGCACTGTTAGTTCTCCAAAAAAAGTAAACACCATCTCGGCAAACGACGAGGACAACTTACAATGAGCCAAGAACGCACCGAAATTATTGAACTAATCAACTGAGCCTGTGACATCGTTGTATTAGTCCGAAAACATTCCACGTCAAAGGGTCAAAAAGACGGTCGAATAGATGCATCCCATGAGCCGCAACCGACAGAGTATGAGTGTCAACAGGTCATTTCGACTGCTAGTGATTGAGAAATATTACCCAACCACAGATCGGTTTAAGAAATCACCATCATAGTGTACTCAACATCAGTCATATTAAGCGTTGGCTTACTTTTTTAATGAGAACGATGAAAACAGATAATGATCGTAATCACTTTACCAGTGCTCATTCGTCCCTTTCTCTTTCGTTTCTTTGAGCCATCAGCAATCAAGTGTTTTTCCCGAGGGCTTAGAACGGAGGGCCAGCTAAAGCATCGAGACGAGAACCAGCAATAAAAAAACGAGGGCTCTCACCGCAACTAGACCGAACTAGGTATACAGTTGGGATATCACTTATCTGCCGGTTCAAGTAAGAGAAATATTTTTATATCTCTACCTGGTGCTTGATATTTACAGCCCGAAAAATAGCTGGATGGCAGGTCTGCGATAATGAGTTGAGCGCATTGGCTGCTGACTTAATGATGGATATTTGTCGACTCGTATAACTGCGAGCACTTGCATAGTTTCAAGTTTGTCATACCAAAACAACGTTACAATGGTGAAGGTATCGCCATCCTGAAGGCAAGAGATGACGTTTACCAACAGGCAAAATAACGCCACCTTAACCGTTGGATCTGTGAAACCAGGAACTAGCAACCAGTCGGTAAGGTTTACTTGAACCCTGATAAATCGAAAACATCAGAAATAGACAACATGGCGGCATAAATTTTAACTTTAGGCGACAACTAGCTTGAAAAACGCCGTCATGGTATTCCTCTCGTGTTATTGGGATAATTTAACAAGAATTATCATTGGTAGATTCCTCAGACAACGGCATAACCTTTGTCCAAGCCAACTCCTTAGACGGTGGATATACAAGATTGATCATATTTGGCGGGTGAGCCATAACGACATTCCATTTTTACGTGATAAACACAACTGTTAGCCAAAAGCTACCCATCTACAAGACAGGGAATTAAATCTTTATTTTTTGGATGAATAGCGTTATCAACTCGGAGCCATCTTTAGCACTATCACTCGACATCCACTACGCAAGAGAATGCCGTGCCACAAAACATAATATTGCCTATGATGGATGATAATTATTCTCGTCGTATGCTCGCTGATAACCCGGTCGGTGTTTCAGTCGTCCGTAGTACGCCTCAAGAAGTGGGTAATCCCCTATGGGTAATCCAATGTGGGAAGCCATGAAACAACTATGACCGACTATAATATCCGCACCTGAAAAATTGGATCCAAGTAAATAGTCCCTATCACTGAGTACTTTCGACAGTATATCGGCACGGACTGAGAAATTGCTACGGCCACGTTCAGCTTGCTTAGCATCATACTCCTCTCCAGGGCGCATTGTATTTTCAAAGAACATCATTATTGCAGGATCCAATTCCGCACAAGCAAACACACTCCATTGGTAGTAGAGAGCTCGCTCTGGGGTTCCAAGTGCGGGCGCTAAATTCTTCTCGGGGTATTCGTCGATCAGTTGCAGAACGATCGCTACCGACTCAAAAATTGTGTAGTTATCAGTTTTAAGAGAAGGGACTACACCCAAAGGATTTATGACTCGGTAGGTACTTGAATGCTGCTGCCCTTTCGGAAGGTTGATTATATGGCTCGAGTACTCGATCCCTATTTCTTCGAGCGCCCATTTAGCTCTCTGTGATCGGGTGGGTGGGTATTCATAAAGTTCTGTCATGGTGTTCTCCTTAGGCACTTTTATTTTTAAACTGATATTAGGGTAACTTCAAAATTTATTTCATGCAAGTGGTAAGATAAGTTGCCAGATTTAATCTATACTGAGACGGCAAACGACATATTCTTTGGACTGGCTTATCCCATACGACATTGCCAACGCTATCTATTGCAAGAAAGAAGTATTGTCATTAACCGTTCACCCGAATGTAAATTTCATCCACTCTCGGCTCTTTACCAATTGTTAATTACTTTGTTAAAAATCACTCTCTAGTCCCCAACTGTATAGAGCTGCCAAGATCTGCAACATAGGCCGTATGGACTATTGCACACATCAATCATAGGTAGGTATTGTAATACTTAGCTGTCGTACCGGAGAAGTATCCGTTGAGTGTAGATCAATTTGGTCGAATATTTTTATTTTGATATTATGGAGTACTGATTATGACAAAATTATTGCAGATTTTAGGTATTTTTTTTTGTATTTTTAGTGCCTTTGCGGAGAAACATTCTTTTAACGCCAACATCATAAATATTGTCGAAAATAAAGAAATTATTTTTACAACCGGTAAAGGCGATAATCATTACGCCAAACACGGTGCATGGTCTCCCGGGAAAATTTATGAGGGCCAAATACAAGTGGATTCAATGGTGTTTGATGCTCGGTTTTCTGGCCCATCTGATGGGGAAGTAGTGATACTTTTACATGGATTTGCGCAAAGTTCATTTGCATGGCGAAGCCAGTTAAAAAAACTGGGGCTTGCCGGTTACTTCGTTATAGCACCTAACCAACGGGGCTATTCTCCTGGTGCAAGACCTGTCAATGTGGCTGATTACGATGCATCTTTTTTGTTTCAGGATGTGATTGATATTGCTGATCAGATTGGTGCTGAAAAATTCCATCTTGTTGGCCATGACTTTGGTGCCCTTGTGGCCTGGGGTGTTGCCGCCTCAAATCCAGACCGAATATCTAGCTTAACTTCAGTTACTATTCCACATCTGGATGCCTTTGACGCAGAACTTGCAGACATGAATTCGTGCCAGTATAAGTCTTCAGTATATTTTGATTTCTTTATATCGCCGATGGCCAAAAGTTTTTTTCTGGCCAACGATGCAGCGGAGCTACGAGCTTTATTTACTGGTCTAAATGCTCATACTATAGATGAATATGTCGAATTATTAGGTACTGAAGAAGCATTGGGTGCCGCGTTAAATTGGTATCGCGCCAATATTACCAATCGTCGTTTCAATTTTACACCGATAGGTAGTATCACGGTACCTACGTTGTTGATTGTAGGTAGTGAGGATGACGCTATATGCCGGGAGGCAGCCGATGCTACCGGCAATTACATCACTGCTAGCTATCACTATAAAGTCTTTGAAGGCGTTGGACATTTGATCCCAGAGTTAGCCAGTAGATCCTTAAATAAAAGCTTACTTCGACATCTACATGCTAATATGAAAGCTACTACAGTTTCTTTTAAAGACGTCACTGAGCAGGTCGGTATCAATTTCGTTCACGGCCCCGCCCCCGATCTTTTAGCCGACCGAGTGGCTTTTCTCGAAGAATCCGTAACTAAACCAATACCCGCTAGCCAAGATCAAACTACGACCTGGGCACCGTACGGACGAGCTGGTGTTGCGATATTTGACTACGACAACGATGGTGACTTAGATATTTTTGCAACTAATAGCGAGACAAGTGCAAACGCGCTCTATCAGAATCAGCTTTCCCAGCACGGATCGCTCGCTTTTGTTGATGTTGCGACAACGGCTGGCGTGGCAGCGCCCGAGCACGCATCGACCGGAGTCTGTTACGGTGATACCGATAACGACGGTGATAAAGATTTATTTGTCGTGAGTTCAAAAGGTCATCGAATTTACGTGAATAATGGCGACGGAACTTTCTCAGACATTTCAAGCTTAAGTGGCAACGCTTTTAGTTCCTATCTTCCCGGTGCAACGTCCTGTGCGTTTGGAGATATCAACAACGATGGGAAATTGGATGTAACAGTCTCTCACGGAATAAATGAAAATGAATTTATTGCTTGTGTAACACCTTTCGGACTCAATATAAAAAATGAGCTTTTTCTAAATACCGGTGCCAATGTATTTGTAGATATCTCAGAGAGTTCTGGAATCCGGCAGTTGGGTGGCGTTCCAGAAGGGGCACAAGGTCTAACCTGGTCAGCAACTTTTTTTGATTATGATCAGGATGGTGATGTAGATCTTATCAATACTGACGACAATTGCGGTGTCCCTTTCACTGAGTTTGGTGGGGTAGATCGCGGTTTTTTGCAATTGTGGAGCAATGATGGCCTAGGTAATTTTACGAATGTCACAGAATCTGCAGGGTTACTCCGTCCAGGCAGTTGGATGGGTACTGCTATCGCGGATTTAAATCACGATGGACACCTCGATTTTTTTGCTACCAATCAGGGCGATTACGCTTTTCCCACGTTTGGGCTGCCCTGGCCGGTAGGATCGCATACATCACGCTGGTTTCTATCAAACGGTAATGGAACCTTTTCCGATCCAGGTGTCGGTGACATTATTGCAACTCCGTTTGGCTGGGGGACAGTCGCAGAAGACTTGGATAATGATGGCGACACTGATATAGCGTATATTGGCGGCCTTGAAACACCAACCACTATAGTTTCGGATAATCCAGGAACTATACTTCTTAACGATGGCAACGCCAATTTCTATGTGACAAACAACTATTCTATGGGATTACGAGAGTTGCGCCGCAACTCACACGGTTTTGCTTCTGGAGATTTGAATGGCGATGGCTTTGTTGATCTGGTAAGCGCTTCACCGTTAACCATTCCAGAAAACATCGATTTCATGCCACCAGCCATCGCATTTGGCAGTTTTTTTGATCCGACTGCAGTAACCTTTCACATGATGGATCGACTTCCAGGAGGCCTAGTAGCGTGGAATGGCAATATGCCCCTTGATGGCAACTTAGCCGTTGACATAAATCATGGTAACAACAAATTTAGATCCATTGCTGTCAATGTCGTAGGTACCATTGGTATTACCGATGCCGGAAAGGTAAATCGTGACGGTTATGGAGCGATAGTAAGTTTTACACCAAAAGATGGCGAGACAGCTATGAAACCGGTAACTGGCGGTAATTCGCATCAATCGCAAAGTAGCCATACTCTGCACTTTGGTCTTGGCAACTCTAAAAAGGCTACAATTGATATTCTTTGGCCCGGCGGAATTCAAAACAGAATGGCATGGGCTCACAAAGGTGACACAGTTACCTTTCCGGAGATTCCATGCGCTCCTGATGGAGGATTGAGTCGCAAAGATTTTAGAAAATGTGTCAAAAATTCGCTCCACACTTTGATTGTCTCGGACGTTGTAGACCAGAAGACAGCCAAACGTTTAAAGAACGGCATGTGGGGATTGTATGAAGAGCTCCACTAATGAAGCATTAGTGCCGCTTAAAATCTAACTTAACAACCACCGTCTAACACATTGACAAATGAGTCTCATAAATTGACATCGCAATTGATGGTGAAAGTGTCTCCTTTTCACGAAAGAGATACTTAACTCTTTTGCCAGTTTTAAAAGGAATAATCTGGTACTTATTTGGTTCAATTTGCCTATCAAATTGCATCTTCTAACTCGCTGTAACTTTAATTCGAAAAAACAGTAACAAACTGTTGATTAGCAAAACTTTTATAGCTATACAATCTCCTGAGTAACAATATACGAGTTAATATTTAAAGCAAGTATGCAGTGTATAAGCTAAGAAGAGGGAGAAGAGGAGAGGAGAGGAGAGGAGAGGATAAATAAAAAAAACCCCAGTAAACGGCAGCTTAGTGGGGTTGGATGAGATATTAACAATCTCTAAAACTTTACATTGTTAGGTGGTCATGAACATGAGTTATTGGGACGGCTTAATTTGTATATTGCTGATTTTTCTTTTCTACTTCAGGACGTTAACCTGAAAAATAAATTTTTCCTGTAAACTTAGTAAATGCTCTAGGTTGTATAGTTAGCTTTCGTTGGCTGTAGAAATTTGAAAAATATACACTAAATCTGTGAATATCTTCTTATTAAGCTGTTAATATCCTGTGTACAAATAAACGCAAATACCACAACATGTAGGTGTTATTAGTTTTATAAGCACAATATATAGGTCGGTTAACTAAAAGTAAAGGACATAATTGCAGAGCGGTAACAAAAAGTGAATTTGAATGTTTTTCAGTAGTGTATCCAATTTTTCCGAAATTCGGAGCTCAGAGTTATAGATATTTTCATGTTCGAATTTAATTACCGAACACCATTTGATTAGCCTCAAAGGATAGTTGGGCTGCTTAATAGCTCTTCCGCCCAAGCTCATTCAAAGTCTCCCAATCGGACCTATTTATTCGGTTTTTAACATTATACTGATGTAACCATGGTATCTATTTCAAGTTTATATATTTAAGTGTCCTTTGCTATAAAGATTAAGTGTCCCTCCTTAATAATCAGTTACTAAACCGAATAAATAATCTTGAGGGTATTGTGGGGGCTGCACCAACTTGCACAGCCCGCTGGACAAAACTGAACACCGAAACCTGAATAACCTGGATGCTCTGCCGGTTATTCTGACTGGCTTTTGAGTGGCATAAGCCGTCGTTCAGCACTCATCATTTTGAAGACAGAAAAGTCCGATTTACTGCCAGTCGATGCTATTTCCTTAAACGGTAGCTATTGCAATAATGCAGCCGTTGAACGATTGTTATAAGCCGCGTTAACTCACGACTTACAGAATTTAAAAAACTTTCCCTGAAAATGGAATTCAAATGTTAAAACAGGCTGGAGTATCGTCGGTTTGACAACTTTGTTATATTTTTGACTTAATACTATTATTCTTTATGTATTTTTAACCATGCAGCTGAATTACCATTAGATATAATTTTTCTTACCGAAGACCCACCCTTACTCATAATGTAGACATGCTTTTCTCCATCCTTGTCGCGTGATGTAAATATTATTTGAGAGCCATCAGGTGACCAGGATGGTGTCGAATCACGAACATTATTAAATGTTAATCGTTTTTGATTGGAACCATCTATATTCATCACATAAATTTCATGATTTCCGTCTCTATCAGACATAAAAGCTATTTGCTTGCCATCAGGTGAGACCTCAGGATGCCACTCTTCAGCTTCATTATCTGTCAACTGAATTATGTTGTTACCAT
>CAZOBX010000033.1:0-32800 GCA_964578045.1 uncultured Kangiella sp.
GTTTCGCCAGCCTGAGTTAATTTAAGTCCAGTACTTAATCGATTAAACAATTTTGCTTTTAGCACCTTTTCCAGAGAATCAATTCTGCGAGAAAGTGTTGCATGACCAAGTTTTAGTTTCGCTGCAGCACTTCTAAACGACCCTTGTTCAGCTATACTCAAAAATAGCCGCACATCATCCCAGTTCATGTATTTTAACTCTTTAGTTAACGATTAAATTTGTCAATCATATAAATATAATAGACAGCATTCATTTAGCCATTCTCTCACAATTCCTTTTAACATTCTCCTACAAACATCGACGGATTATCGGGTTGGGTGTTTACAGTGATTCAATTAAAATAAGGTTCCTACCAATTCAAGGAATAATGGACCGATTTTTGCGTCCTGCAAAATCGACATACTGTCCATCCATGTACGATGATCATTATCTCGACCCCCTCAAACTTTACTCCATTATCTTAACTTTCAATAAGCTCGCTGACTGAAAAAAATCGACAACTCACCTAACTTCCTCAATATCCTCTCCTCTTTGAATGAATTTCTAGTAAGGAATATTCTTGCTCGTGCAAAATTCAAGTAATGAGCACGGATCCTGTCTATGGTACCAAGCAATTCACTTTTCTTTGAGTTTGTCCAATTGGATGACTCTTACTATGAAATAAGCAATCACCAGTGACAGCTGTGAGATATTGGCTATACTTGGGGTGTTTGTTATTCTTTTCCTCGGGGTGTCTGTTATTGTTGAGACCTCAGAAGTATAATTGTGCTAAACGGCACACCTACGTTTTTGATTGAGTGTTAGCTAAGATAAAAATATGAGACATGGATTATTTGCGGTTATCTGGATACTGATAATTCAGACATGCGTTATAAAATACTCAAGCGACTAATGCTGAAAGAAAGTCAATATTAGATTTAGCAGAAGGAGAGAAAGATGTATGTATTACCTCAAGATATACCTGACACCTTGACCACGGACTGTCTTAAAATTAACGATATAGTCTTTCTAAGAACACAAACCTTTGATGCACAACAGATACGAGAAATAGAAATATCTACAAACTTAATGGCGGTCATTTTGCATGGGAAATGCATAGTCCACCTCAAGCCGGACTCTATTAAAGTACTTCCCAATGAATATATTTTTTGTAAACGCGGAGAGCTTATAACTTGTGAAGAAATTCTGAGTGAACAAGGGAAATATGAAGTTTGTATGCTATTTTTTGATGACGCTTTATTAGAAGCTTTTTTAGACTCACACCCTTACATTACCAGCGAAATTTTAAAACGTAGCTCTGCCGATTTTAATTATTTTTCAGGGACAGTCGATAGACCATTTCAAGAGGCGTTGCAGAGCATTTTGTCGCTTTTTAAACATCCCATCAATCACCAATCGGAAATACTGCAATTGAAGTTCAATGAGATATTAATTTATCTCCTGGATTCTGAAAACGGCGAATCGTTTCACAGCTTTTTAAAATCGATGCTTGATAAAAACAATCATGCCTTTTCACAATTCATGTACAAAAATTTTGATCGACCTTTGAACATTGAAGACTATTCCAGATCGTTAAACATGAGTTCCTCTGCTTTCAACAAAAGATTCAAGTCTATCTTTAAGCAACCGCCAAAAACCTGGATCAATGAAAAGCGTTTGGAACGTTCCGCGCAGCTCCTCTCTCAACCAAACATATCCATTACTGACATTTGTGAACAAACAGGGTTCCGTAGTGTATCCCATTTTATTTCTTTGTTTAAACAAAGATTTGGCATAACTCCTAAACAGTATCAGAAACAACGAACTAAATACTAACTCCTTTGGTTGATTCAGTTACAAGCGATAATTAGCCGGAGGAATATAGAAACAACGCCTACAATGACGCACATGTTAGTTCGGCTTTAAATACTTTTTGGTTGTTGATAAATAATCCATTGCCATTTCAAGAGTGAGTAACTCAATCAATACTCTATTCTCTACCCAAAACTCAATAACATTGAATCCGCCTCGATTCAGTTCGATAGCTTTCCAACCTTGCTCCTCGGCAATACGGTAAATAGTTTCTTTCGAACGATTAATTGAGATGGCAGCATGGGTAGCACAATATTTGGAGTGAGAGGGGTTATGTCTAAAATGCCCCGGCCCTTCTCCTAAATCAGGAAACATTTCTGCACCTGCTGGATACAATTCTATTGCCGAGCCATAGTCATCGCCAAACCAAACGATGTATGAGTCCCGATAAGGACCAAATCCAGTGATTGTTCCATTGAAAAGGCTAGCCATTACCTTAGAAACATTTTTAGTGTCTTGAACAGAAATTGAATAGTGGTGAATCATAAAAATTGTTATCCTAAAGCGTAGCAGTTGAAATTACTATGTATTATGGACTCCTATAAACCCAAAAGGGTTTCGTATTTCTGAAAGTCCCTATTCCATTATTTTCTTTCAGAAGACAGTAAAAAATCTCGTTTACCGCCGCAATAACTTCTTACAAGACGTTGCCAGCAGCGTCGTCGGAAATAATAAATTATCCATCTTCATGGCTTTTTCATTTTTATATTCTTATATTCAGGCCTCCAAGTGAAGGGCCCCATATATTCTTCCTGAAGAACTTTCCAGGCATTCATGTGCAACCATTCCTTATACATGAACCATTTCTCATATTTCGGAAGTTTTACTAGGTAAGGAATTTTGTAACGGTTAGTTCCTTTTTTAATTTCGGCGATTATTGCACCTCGCAGATCTTCTATAAACTGGCGATTTCCGGTGACATCTTTTTTACTCCCAAGTCGCCCATGGGTGAATATCGCTGTTTTAAAATCCATCGCTTCGATCTCTTTTAGACTTCGCAATAATTCCTTTATATGGAAATCACCTCCGATGGTGAATAGCACCATTCCGGGAGTAACCAAGTCGGCGATATAAACAATTTTTCCCTTAGGCAGTCGAAATACAGTCATACCAGATCCGTGATTCATACCCAAATAATGCAGTTCGATTGTTGTTCCTCCCAATAGGATATCTTTTCTATTGCCTGACCAAGTTTCGTCGGGTAAAGTTAGATCCTGATGAGGGTTGGCATTCATCCATTCAAAAGCTTCCTCATGAGAAATAATAGTGGCACCAACGTCTTGAAAAACTTTACCGCCACCAGAGTGATCCCAATGATTGTGACTATAAATTAGATATCGAATTTTTTGGTTTGTTACACTCTGGATGGCTTTCAACAGTTCTTTCGAATGCTCTGTGTCTATCGGTTCAATCACAACCACACCGTCGCTGGTTACAACAAACATTGAGCTATATCCTAGACGTTCGAATCGATATATGTCCTGGGCTAACTCTGTGGTGTTTTTGTTTGCCTCAGCGGAAGCAGAATTAACTAGTAGCAGGCCAAAAAAAATGGCTGCTATTAAAATAAAACCCCGTTTCATATTTAACATATTTATTTCCTATTTAATTTCAACAAAACTAAATGACATTGTTATTTTTTAGAAAGTTAAAATCGAGAAATCCGTAACATTATTGATATCGAGTATTAGGCATGAAAACAAATTTTCTAACTGACTCGCTGAAATATTTCACATGATTTCCCCAACACCAAATTTAATTCCCGCGCTGCTGGCAACGCCACATCCTTCAACTTCTTAAAACAAGTATTATAATATGAATGATACGAAGTTGCTGTGGGATGGCATGTCTAATTTATCAAAAAACAGAAAATCGACAAAAATAAACATAAAATCGATAGAATATTAGTTGGACCTCACGTCATCTTTGTTTTATATTTAGCTAGCTGAAAGGCATGGCAGTTATTTTCCCTAAATAGTCCTAGAGGAGGAAAAGATGTCGGTTCACCCTTTTCAAATCAATGTTCGTGAGCAGGTCCTGATTGACCTTCGTGAACGCATAGCACAGACACGCTGGCCTGATGAGATCGCCGGTTCGGGTTGGGATTTTGGCACTAACCTTACATACATGAAAGAACTTGCCGATTATTGGTTGAACGTGTTTGATTGGAGAAAAATTGAAAATGAAATCAATGCTTACCCAAACTTCATTGCAGAAATTGACGGCTACAAGATTCATTTTTTACACATTAAAGGTAAAGGGAGGAAATCTCTCCCGCTGATCATGACACATGGATGGCCGGGTTCATTCTTGGAAATGATGAAACTCATCCCTCTTCTGACAAACAATTCCGATCTCACGTTTGATCTGGTTGTTCCTTCATTGATGGGATATGGTTTTTCACAAAAAATAACGGTACCCGGGTGCAATGTTCACTTTATGGGTAAGCTGTGGTGCAAGCTGATGAAAGAGTTGAATTATGAAAAATTCGGTGCGCATGGAGGGGACTTTGGTTCAGGCGTCGGTATGGTGTTGGCGTTAAAATACCCACAGAATGTTATCGGCTTGCATTTGAATAACATCGAAGGTTATTACACTCCATATGTACCCGAGGGAGAGAGCTTAACGAAGGAAGAGATCCAATTTGAGAAAGAGGCTGAGGATTGGTATGACAGGGAAGGAGGGTACTCTCACCAGCAGAAAACCAAAGCGCTTACACTTGCGTACGGGTTAAACGATTCACCTATCGGGTTATGTGCGTGGATCATTGAAAAATTCTATGGTTGGGCAGATTGCAGAAGCAACATAGAAAACGTATTCACAAAAGATGAACTACTGGCAAACGTTACTCTCTATTGGGTTACCGAAACTCTCCATTCTTCTATACAGCTGTACAAAGAAACTCGTAAAGCTCCTTTGCATTTTACCAAAGATGATTTTGTAAAAGCCCCTGTTGGCATTGCGCACTTCCCTTTGGAAGAACCGTTTCCACCTCGGAAATATATTGAAAGAGGATTCAATGTTCAGCGTTGGACAAATATGCCTGCCGGAGGTCATTTTCCCTCAATGGAACAACCAGAACTGTTGGCTGAGGACATTAAGGATTTTTTTCGAGCATTACAAGTTGACTGAGCGTTTTCAATGGGTCTACTTTTACGCCTTTCAACTAACACGGCTAACAAAAATTTAAACCGAACTGCGGGGGCAGAGGCATAAATTAAGTGTAGCTTCTTGAAGTTAATCTTGTAAATCTAAACTTCAAACATATTCTGATATTTGAAGAGCACGTCGATGATTATGGCACCACAATAAAGTCGAATGCACCGCCACTATGAAAATAGAACAAACACTCTTCATCTGAAATACAGGCAGTGGTGTGCTCTGCGCCTGCGGGTACATACCAATAATCACCGGGATTTAATATTGTTGGATTTTCTTCACTATCGAAAGGGTTTGTCATTTGTCCTTGAATAACTACAGCATAATAGGTCTGGTTATGAATATGCAGCGGTGACTCAGAATTAGCAATAAATTTACCAAGTGTTCCATGACTTCCTGTGTCTCGGTCTCCCCAAATTGTGCTAAAGGAGGCGAAAGGACTTATCTCATCAAAAACATAAAACTCAAACAGGTCACTACTCGCTTCATCAGAGCGAGGTTGCGTTGGAATACCACCTTCAACCGGTGAAAAATCAAAGGAACTTTCACTATGAAAATGGAAATGACATTTCTGTTCAGGCTCGCAGGCAGTCACATGTTCTTCTCCGGCAGGTACATACCAGTGGGATCCTGCGCTGAGCAAATCAGGTGCAGCTTCGGTTCCACAAGGATTTGTCATTACTCCGGATAACACCACCCCATGATAACCCGAACTATGAGTATGTAATGGGGATCGTCCTTGTGCCGGGAAAATTGCCGCGGTACCGTGTGCTCTGGCATCGCGGTCGCCCCATACAGGACCAAATTGTGCGAAGGGAGATATCTCCAGGTATAGGACACTAGTGTCCAATAAAGTGCGCTTGTTATTACCTAAAACTGTCGCCGTTGGCACCTCTACCAAAATTGTTTCTGTCTCAACAATGGTTTGTGTTTCAATAACGGTCTTTGTATTACCGTCTAATTTACAGCCGCTCAGCATAATGCCAAAGCTAAGGCTTATTGTTAATAATCGTTTGTTCATAATAGTCTCCGTTAACTGTGATATAGGGTAATAGTTTGCAGGGTTAAGCATTACCAGTTTGTCTGAGGAGAAGTTTATGAAAGTTTCGAATTGATCAATATGATTGAAATGATTGCACTATTGATTGAGCGTCTTTATTTGGTGATTTGCACTTTGATTAGCTTAGCCTTTGTCTATAATAAACTCATAAATATGAATGAGTGATTAATTATGAAAACGATATCTATTCAAGATGAAGCTTTACACCAAGTACTCAGTGGTTTGCGCCTTTCCGGTTGTTTATATTTTTGTAGTGATTTCTGTGGCGACTGGGGCATGCGCATGGGGCAATCAAGTTTTGCCCAGTATCATTATGTGGCACAGGGTGAGTGCCTGTTAGAGATGGGAGAAAACAACATCTACCTACATTCAGGAGACGTTGTTATATTAATTTCAGGCCAGGCGCATTCGCTTAAATCTAAACCTGGTGTAAAGCCGGTTAATGGGACTGAGCTTTTGCAAAGCCTTCGTTGTGGCAAACCATTATTTCAAAAGGGTGAGCCCAAAACACAATTATTGTGTGGCCATTTTGAATTTGACCAGCACGGAGGTCATCCGCTGGTTACATCGCTTCCAGAGGTCATATTAATTCGAAAAGAGCAACATAAAGACGCAGATTGGCTTAATAGCATGATGCCTTTATTACTCTCTGAAAACGAAGTGCAAAAAAACCATCAGGTTATTAATCGTTTAGCTGAAGCGTTATTTGTCAAACTGTTGCATGCTTATATTCAGCAAGATAACTTAAAGAAGGGATTCTTAGCGGCGATTGAAGATAAACGTATCGCCAAGGCGCTAAAATTGATGCATACCCAAATGCAGGACAATCTTTCGATTGAACAAATTGCTCAACAGGTCGGAATGTCTCGCTCTGCTTTTGCTGCATTATTTAAATCGCTTTTAGAGCAATCTCCGATGGAGTATCTGACTCATTGGCGATTGCAGCGATCTCGTCAATTACTCAAAACAAGCGGCAAAACATTACAGCAAATCTCTGAAGAGGTTGGTTATGGTTCGGAAGCATCATTTAATCATGCATTCAAAAGAATTTATCATCTAGCGCCCGGCGAGTATCGAGCGCAGACTGCAAGTTAATCATAATTGTTTTATTTTGTATGAGAATTTCCGTTGGAAGAATTAAATTAAGAGGATTAATCAAGACATAAAGCGGTTGTCGCATATTTTTCATAGAACAATAGAGATAAAGTAATTCCTGTAACTTTTCACTAAAAATACAGGAAACGAGATAATGAAAAATACGCCTAACAAACCTTTAACTTTTATTGGATCTTCTCTGATTGCAATTGCTGTCTTTGGATGTGTTCAAGCCACTCCTAAGGCTAAAGTTGATAGTTCGAAATTTAACGCAGCAGAAGAAATCAACTGGATAAATCCCTTTGAAGGTGCACCCATTCAATTTGGTGTTGCGCATGGTGAAACATTTAACAGCGCACATGGTACTTTTGGAAAGTTCCCTGGCAACTTTATAACGCCTGAACATGTTCACTCACATAGTTACCATGGCATTGTGATTTCTGGTCGAATGACAAACCCAATGAAGGGGGATAATAATAAAGCGAAAGAAATGGCACCGGGTTCTTACTGGTCAGTACCCGCATCTTCAGTCCATCAGACCGCATGTATATCAAAGGAAGAGTGCGTATTTTTTATGCATCAAGATGCCTCTTTTGATTTTTCACCTACGGATAAAAACACCATGATCGATCCTTTGGCTCAATCCAGTGGTGTATTTACACCTGCTGAAAAGCTGAACTGGATTAATCCATTCGGTGAAGCGCCAATTCAGTTTGCAGTTGCCTATGGTGATACATTTAACACGCCTCATGGTACTTTTGGTCGATTTCAAAAGAACTTTATCACACCAGAACACCGTCATGATAACGCCTACCACGGCATAGTTATCTCTGGCACTATGACTAATCCCATGAGTGATGATGGCTTACAACCAAAACAGATGGGACCAGGTTCACACTGGTATGTTGCAGAAAATGCAGCTCATCAAACCGCTTGTATCTCTGAAAAACCTTGCCTCTTTTATATGTATCAGGATACCAATTTTAATTTTGTTCCTGTGGCGAAATCTGAATAATAAACAGACAGACACTTGGGCTTGCTGGAGTTTATTTTAAAATAACAGGTTATTATCTGATTAAGCTCTACATTTTTTAGTAGGTTCTAAATTAAAGCGACTAAAAATAAAAGTGTCTGTCATTTAAGGTTTTTATTACAAAAGAGTTATCTATCTGAAAGGGGATTCTAGTGGTTAAGGTATCAGACCTGCATCCCAGAATTCCTGCTCAGTTGCACCGACATTTAAACCCGATGCAAAAACGGTATTAATAGCGTCCAATTCAGATTCACTAAAACTACGGATAGTACCAATGCCGCTTGACGCCATAGTGCCTTCCGGAAAGACTCTAGGATTTACATGACATAGTCCGATACCATGGCCGATTTCGTGGATGTCAAAGACGCCTCGGTCAACCGGGTAATAGGAGTCTCCTGACTTAAGATGATAGTCAAAATCGTTTTCAAAAACTATGCCGATGCATCCGCCAGAAGCACTGCCGCAATATCGCTGCATTTCCGATGGGTTGACTAGGTTGATAGTTAGCTGTTTGTCGGTCGCAACCAAAAGTTCCGATTGACCACTTTGTGTCACACTGACATTAAAATAACCTGCAAGTGCAATGTTTAGTTTTGCCATTTCTTCAGATACAAACTGTGCGTCGGCATCCGTTATCGAAGAAGGTATAACGACTTCGATGGTGCTTCCATAAGGAAAAGATGTCCAGCGGGCTTTCGGACCTGGACAGCCTACGTTGTTTCTTGACGAGTATAAACCAGTGCCAAAAAACAGGGCCTTGATATGATTGGACTTAGTTTCGAGTGAAGTATTTTCGGTAAATCCCGGGTCTACTGACTGATTCGACTCAGACCCACAGCCGAGTAGTTGGGCGACCATTAATAAGGACCCAACCAGGACAATTCGAGAGCGTAATAAGTGACTAAATAAATTAAGTTTTAACAACCAAGGGTTCAATACAGACTCCGATATTTTTATTCCAAAAAATGAGGCTTATTCGACCTGAATTAACCGATAAGCCTTTAACTGATTCATTTGACTTAGTGTTAAATCAGTATGTAATCACAGTCTATTGCTACTTTCTTGTGTCATTAAACGATTGCCGATTAGGCCTATAAGTAATAGTGACAACCAATAAATAGAACCGCCACCACCACTACCGGTTGACGCATCATCGTTGCTGTCATCTGATGGATGATTTTCAGAATATAGCGGTCCCGAATATTGACCCGGGTAATCATTTCCCATCACTTCAAGAATCCAATCAAGGTGCTTGCTAACTCGAGAATAGCCTTCCAAATCCCCATACAATTGTCCTCCGAAGGAACTAAAAACGACCAGTGCTAGTTTCGATAAAAAGCGGTCCGCCGCTATCGCCCGGCGCGCCGATGCCTTCCAGCTCAGCAATGTCCTGGCTGTCAGGAGATTCAAATTGGATCCCTATAAGGTCTTCATTTGCGTCAAACACCAAATTGTCTGCACCGTGTAATTCACAAGGAAAGCACTCGGAATAAATGCCGTTCACTCCATCCCCTAAATGGCCGTAACCGGCTAATTTCATAGTTTTGCCAATCTCGTCAAAGCCTTCATAAGGTGGTGTTGGGACCACAGTATCAAATGGTTGAGCCAACTCAACTAACGCGAGGTCATTGATAGGGCCGTCATTGATTTGGTCATAGAAGTTGTATGCGGGATGCACAAAGACGTTATTAACCTCAACTTGTTGTCCCATGATAGTGATTTTTCCGAAAGATTCGACACTATGTCCAAACCCTGGATCGAATGCGTGAGCCGAGGCTAGAACCCACTTTGGGGCAATCAGGGTTGCACTCGAGTTCTCGCTGTGAACGACTGATTGATAATCAGAGCTATCCAATAAATACTCGTCATGGTCTATATCATGACGCATTACGATTGCAACGCTGCTAAAAGACTGCAGTAAAATGACACCACCGATCAAAATTCTTATCAAATATTGTGCGGTTAAAAACAATTGGTTCATAAAATCCTCTAAATAAAACGCTTAAATTAAATCGATCAGATCAAAACCTTCATAAGATTTAAAACTTCAGATGCTCGAATTTGATTAACCTTTGATGTTTTGCTCAATACTGAATCAGAAAGCTGCCAAACTCTGTTAGCATCGCCAAAATAAGTTAGTGGTATTCCGTTTCGGTGGGCGCATCTTATAGCGAGAATGGCGATTTGATCGTCCGGCCTTCTAAGCCAGTACTTTTTATAATTAATTATCAGTTGGTTAACTAGATTTTCTGAATTGTGAGGGGGTTAAACCGGTGAGTTTTTTAAAAGTGTTGTTAAAAGTGCTTTTAGCGTTAAAACCAGCAGACATGGCAATGTCGAGTACACTTTTATTTGGATCAGCCATCAACTTTTGTTTAGCATAATCTATCCGACAACTAGCCACCAATTCATAAAAGTTAATCTGCCGATATTGATTGATTGCCTGTGAGACATATTGAGGTTGGCTACTAATTAATGCCGCCAACTTTTCAATATTCAGACTGTTATCCAAAAAAAGTTTTTGTTGTTGCATGATCTTGTCGATTGACTCCAAAATGCCATTGGCTTGCGACTGTGTTAATGCGGTTTTTTGATACTTAATGCTTTGCTGGCAATGTTCAACTTCTTCATCTTCATGTGGTTTTTTACAGTATTTAGCCGTAACAAGCGTTATATAAAAAAGTACAAAAATATCTAGCAAACTAAAAAAGACCTGAACTTCATCAGAAGGCTCGCTAACAATCCCAAAAATCAAGCTGTGCAGCAACAACAACCAAATTAGCGAAACACCGGACCAAACACCTTTTAGCCAGTGATAAGTCGACTCACTGTATCCTATAGTATATAAAGAGCCACGGTATAGTCGCCACAACATCCTGATAAAGTGAAAACTGCTACTGACTACAAATAGCAAAATAAAAGCGATTTCGACGATTTGAACTAATAAAGCCACCCATGGTGGCGGCTGTTCCACACCTAGAATCTTGAGAAGGAATACCGGTGAAATAATCAGGTATCCGGTAAGTAACAGCAATTGAGTTGATTTATCGAGTAAAGGCGTTTTTTGCATTGCCAGTGTAGAGCGAGTAAAACCGGTCATTACCGGTCCAACCAGCAGTATCAATGGAAGATTGAATAGATAGAGATATTCCGCAAAACTGCTATCAACAGCATCGGCATAAATAAGTACGGTTTTTATAAAGAAGAATAGACCAAGAAATAGTCGTATTTTATCGAGTGATGGCAACCAATTTAAACCAATACTGACCAACGCAAGCAGCATTAGAAGCATCAATAATGATGAAAAATCTAACAGTGCGATGATTAATTGAGGCCAGCTTTGTTCTACCATTTTGAAGTCGATATCGAGTCAATTTCTAGCGATGTGATAGTCTAATCGATGATGCAAGGATTTGCATTATAGCAATTGCCATTACCGATCTATTTTGCTTATTACTTAGGTTACCAGAATTTGGTCACGCTTGGACTTAAGCAATTATTTCGTAATCCACTCAATCCTCCGCTAATGGTACGAATCAAGAATATATACAAACGCCAGAATCGGATAGCCTGGGGAGGAATGAATAATCTTGGCTTATCCGTAAATCGGGTAGATTTTGATTCATAGAATTGGGTATTCAAAAATGTGTTAAATGAGTCTAGAGTGTTAAAACATTCCATTGAAAACTTCGGAAAAGGCTGTATGCTATTGATTTTACATAATAAACAATAAAAACCGGTTGATTGTTGCGGGGGATTATATCGATTTACTGCATTCAATCAGCTGTTATGTGTGCTAAGGAAGCCCATGATAGACGGATTAAATCACATTACATTAGCAGTAAGAGATTTGGAGAAATCCTTCAGTTTTTACACTGACTTACTCGGAATGAGCCCAAAGGCAAAATGGAAAAATGGTGCGTACCTAGCTGTAGGTGAACTTTGGTTTTGTTTATCATGTGATAATAGTATTCCAAGTGAAGACGACAGCCATATTGCATTTAATATATCAGCAGAAAATTTTTCAATGCTAAAGTCTAAATTGATTAATGCGAACGTTGAGGTATGGAAAGAGAACAAAAGTGAAGGAGAATCATTTTATATATCTGATCCCGATGGACATAAATTAGAAATTCATGTTGGAAATCTTGCTAATCGACTTGATTCATTAAAAATGAGTCCATATGATGAACTGCAATTATTTTAACCATAAACATTACAAGTATGTGAATTTCGATCCGGCGAAAATCTCGCCTCTCTAATTACGCGGGCATTAAGTTGTAAAATGTATGGTCAAACAAATTCATGTAAACATCAATGACAAGGATACCATCATTATTGATATTATGGATGATGAAAGGGTCAGTATAAATATCGACCAACCACCAACGAAATTTATTAAAGAAAATGAAGAGCAAAAACAACCTACTATTCAGATTGCTGGGTTAAGATGGAGAAATGAGGAGCGCTATCATTTAGACTGGCTGAATAGCACTCTAAACACTAATGACAAGGTTACTATACAATTTAAAGACGGTAGCAAAAAACCAACCTCCTTAGTAAAGGACGAAAACTATACCAGGCCGGAGTTGACCTGTAGTTTTTGCAACAAAAAGAGTAGCGAAGTAAGGTATCTAGTCAAGAGCGATTTTTATCATTGTATTTGTGATGAATGCGTCAGAACTGCACAGAAAGTTATCGATGATAAATTTAGAACTTAACAAAACGCCGAATTTTGGCGTAAAAACACCCAAATTAGCTTTGCGTTATATTTAAAATGAAAACATTCATCGTAATCATATTTTCAGTTTTAGGATTGCTAGCAGCATTCGTCATAGGTGTTGTTGCAGGTAACACATACAATATTTCAGACTTTTTATGCCCTTTGGAAGAAACACCGTATGTATTGGAAACTGACTTTGTGAGCACTTCTGGAATAACTTTTCCAAAAGGCACTGTTATTCCAATTAGAGAATGTGCATATATGCAAAGAGCAACCATTCAATTTGTAATAGATAATTCTATTAAGTTGAATAAGTATAAGGGCGATAAAAAGAAAGGACATGGTTTTGCTGAGTTATCACCTAAAGATGAAGCAAAGTAAATATAACCACTCAAGGCAGCATATGCAAAATATGCAAAGCCACTAGAGGCGTTATTCGCTAAAACGAAGTGTGGAGTATATATACCTAAAATGGCAAAACTAAAATCAGGCCGTCTAGAGTTAATTTCTTCTTCTGCCGCGCACATTCGTATTGAACTTGAAACACCTGAGTTACTTGCTGAAAAACTAAATGCAACTGTATCTGCTGCGTGGCCATCAGGTGAGTATGATAGAGATGCCATGGAGTTTTTCCTTTCATGTTTTGAGAAAGGTGGCGATACTGTTCAAGGCTGGTATGGTTGGTATGCGATAAACACAGACAGTGATACAGGTAAAAGAGCCCTTGTAGGGGCTGGTGGTTACTTTGGACCTCCTGATTCAGTTGGAACAGTTGAAATTGGTTATTCTGTTTTGCCTGAATGGCAGCGCCAAGGCTACGCTAGTGAAATGGTTTATATATTAGTTTCACATGCGTTTACCTTTGACAGGGTCAGCAAAATAATTGCACATACATCTTCTGAAAACGAAGCATCTACCGCAGTTCTTACTTCTTGTGGTTTTGTTAATACTGGACTTGATGCAGATAAAGTTCATTTGCGTTTTGAAGTCGCTCATAATACAAATTCAAAAGTTGATTTAGAGCATAATTGCGTATAATAAACCACTCTATCGGACAATAACTTGTAAATCCCAGACATTTGCAACGAATAGGGATATCTAATCCTTTGGTTCAATTTATTTTGTTGATAATAATTCGAAATAAGATAGTTTGGTAATCTCTCTTAATGAAGGGTTAATCTTATACAGGATTTGTGAGTGATTCGAGTCGCACAAAGATGCGCTCGATTCTGCCAGGCGCCATACGCCGGAGACTAGCTATGGAGATTGAAGAACAAATGGACTGCCAACGAGCCTACAGAATACCAATCTTCTGAAAATGTTCGGCGTGGATTCTGTTCTAAATGTGGCTCTACAATTTCCTTTCGCGATAGTCTGCATCCAGAATACCGGTCGCTTACTATCGCTTCGCTAGATGATCCCAATTTAGTGAAGCCAACACGCCATATCTATACTGAAAGCCAATCTGACTGGTTAAGCATAAACGATGATTGTAGGAGATACTCCCGAGCAGCTAACTAAATGCATAATAAAATAGAATCCTATTAAATAATTACCAGTTCATCTAATATTCATCCAGGCCCCTATAAAATAGAAGAATCACCTAATTTAGTCAGTGCCTGTGGTGGCGGCGGCTCCAATCCGCCAGTTGATACGCCGCCTCCAGTATCGATGACTCCTGAAAGGGTTACATTTGTTGGCGCCGGCGATTTAGGTATTTTCGATCCATCGATCAGCAAAGACCCAAGCAGCGAACGCTTATGGATGAGTTACTCTTCTGTAGAGACTTCATCTTTCTATCCTTCAATCGAGTATTGGGCCGTATCTATCCGGCTAGCCTATTCCGACGATAACGGCCAAATATGGCAGGACGCTGGGGTATTGGTTGCGCCAAAGATAGAAACCACTGTGGGTCCGATGCCCATTATAGGTGGTGAAATTCCCGCGGCAAGTGATGGCATTTGGCAAAGTGAAACCTCTTCCCTCATTTATGACCCTTCCGCTGAGTCAGAAGATCAACGTTGGAAATTGATCTGGTCTCAGTATTTACACGCAGATTCTAAGTCTTTGTTTGCCGACTATGCCTGGATTACATCCAAAACTGCAGCCACGCCTCTGGGTTTAGCAACTGCGACACCAATTAAACTGTTTTCGGGATTTAGACTACAAGATCAAAGCAGTAATACCGAAACACCAGTGTTTGCTCCTATCGGTGGTGATCCTCTGATAAGACTTAATCTTGACTTGCAACAATCTTTGGGCGGTGCCGATCTCCAGGATCTGGCTTTGTGTATTTTTGCGGAACCTGGAATGTTGGCGACCAATAACGCTTTGTACCTGGCGATTTACTGCGCTGACGTTTCAACTCAGCCATTAACCGAAAATCTAGTATACTTTCGATGTAACAGCCCTTGTAATATGCAAGATAGCCAAAGCTGGGAATATTTGGGTAAACTTTTAACACCGGAAGATGCGCTATCCATTAGTGCTGGTCACCATTTCCAAGCGCCGCAACTGATTGAACACAATGATAAAACCTATCTAATCGTGACACTTGTAGACACTAGCTTTGGCGACCGTTATAACGGTTGCCGGGTGGATGAATTTGTTGATATCAATTCAAATCAGTTGCGTCGTGAAAATGGAGATTTAGTCGAAGTGGCAATAATAGATGGTGAAGCAACTACTCACAACGGCGCTTGCTCGGTGATTAGCGGGCTCAATGGAGGGATATTGTTAAGTCAATTTGAAGCCGATAATACCGAGGAAACCTTTAACATTTATAAGAGCCAGGTGGATTTACCTTAGTTCGAATTTCAGATTGAATTGTTTATTGGATAGAAATTAAAGCGTGATGGAATCAAAGATGATCCGAAAAGTTAAATTAAGCGATGCTGAAAGTATTGCAGAGATATATAACCACTATATCCATAATACGATTGTCACTTTTGAAGAAGAAGCTATTTCGAGTGATGAAATGCAAGGTCGTATATCAGAGAGCAATTCATTTGATTTGCCATGGTTTGTAGCGCAAGAAAATGAAAGTATTCTGGGTTATGCTTATGCCAGTAAATGGAAAGGTCGATGTGCCTACCGGTTTTCTGTGGAGGTAACGGTTTATCTATCTCCACAAGCCGTATCCAAAGGATTGGGCACGGAACTTTATCAACAGTTATTTGCTAGCTTAAAGGAAAAATCTATTCATGTGGCAATGGGCGGAATTTCATTACCAAATCAAGCCAGTATTGCTTTACACGAAAAATTTGGTATGGAAAAAGTGGCTCATTTCAAACAGGTAGGTTATAAGTTTGGGGAGTGGATTGATGTCGGTTATTGGCAGGTCATTCTCACAGCTTGACCAGGTAATTAATCTCAACTTGGGTCACTTAGTTGGTGAAATGGATTCGCTAAGCTGTTTTGCTTTTTGCTAAGTTGTTGGTTAATCTAAGTCAATTATAGCCATAATTGAGCAATCTATGCGTTCCCATAAATCAGTGCCTCTGTCAGATTTCATCGAATTTCCAGCAGACGAAATGTTATCCCGCTCTCATCAGTTCTATCAGGAAATTAAACATCGCCATACCATTAGAGAATTTTCTGACCGACCAGTTGATAAACAAATCATTGAAAACTGCATCAAAGCCGCTGGTACCGCACCTAGTGGGGCTAACCATCAACCCTGGTACTTTACGGCAATTAGTGATCCGAAAACAAAATCAGCGATCCGTGAAGCGGCGGAAAAAGAAAAAAAAGCTTTTTATCATGGTCGAGCCGGTGAAGAATGGCTGGGTGCCTTGGCCGCGTTAGGCACCGACGAAGACAAGCCTTATCTGGAAACCGCGCCATGGCTGATTAGTATTTTTGCCCAGCAAAAAGGGGGCGTATCGGTTGAGGAGCAAAATAAAAATTATTACGTTCGAGAGTCGGTCGGTATCGCCACAGGTTTTTTGATTAATGCATTGCATCATTGTGGATTAGCGACTTTAACCCATACACCCAAACCTATGACTTTTCTGAATGAAATTTGCGGACGACCAAAAACTGATAAAGCCTACATCCTTTTGGTAGTCGGTTACCCGGCAGAAGACGCCAGTATTCCCGAGCACGCGCTGATCGAAAAATCACTAAAAGATATTAGCAGTTTTATTTAGCCAAATTTATGTCCCTTTTAACAATATTAAGTTAACAATTGGCCGCTAATCGGCGGTGTTACTCCTGGCAGCGTATTTTTTGCTCACCGTTTACCTAAAAGTTCTGCAATTTTTTCATTGAAAGTCTTCTAACTCACTAATTTGTATAAAAATTTGATTAATTCAATAATAAAACGATTTATTCTCATATGGTTGCCAACCAAAACTCCCTTTAACCCTTCTAAACAGGTAAACATCACCTAGCGACTATTATGTGAATAAGGCTTATATTATCCTAAATGAATCCAACTGATTATTTTAGGATTATCAGAACTTGTTTACAGAAAGGATAACCAGATAATTTGCAGAACCCGGAGAAAAGCTTAATAGAAGCGGCGCAGCAAGGCAGTGTTGGGGCATTTGAGCAGTTAATCAGTCAGGTTGAAAAGAATATGTTGAGTTTAGCGGCAGGTCTAGTGTCGTGTCCCTATGAAGCGGAAGATATTTATCAAGACGCCATGCTGAAAGCGTTTAAGGCGCTGCCGAGATTTCGAATGGAGAGTCAGTTTGGTACCTGGTTGTATCGGATCGTGGTCAATACCGCCATCAGCAATCGACGCAAATTAAAAAACAAATTGGTCCACTTGATATCAAGTGACCAGCCGGATTTTAGGCAAAATGACTACTCGACAACTAACTTACAAAATGCCTCAAAAGAAAATCCAGAGAGTGAACTGTTAAACCAGCAGTTAAGTGAGGCAATTAATAGAGCGCTCGAGTGTTTGAGTGATAAAGAGAGAATCGCTTTTGTTTTATGCCACCAACAAGAGTTTAAAATTGGTGACGCTGCTCAAGTGATGGCCGTGAGCCAAGGTGCGGTAAAAAGTTACTTATTTCGAGCCAGAGAAAAAATGCGGCTTCAATTGCAAGACTTTATAAGGTAATTGATTAATATGAAGAAAATTCAATCGACGAGCAGTACACTTGACGCGGAACAGGCACTGGTCCTTGCCTATCTATATGATGATCTCAGCAGCCAACAACGGCAATTATTTGAGCAAAGGCTGAAACAAGATGGCAAGTTAAAGCAACTCTTCGAGCAGCAGAAGCAATTAGACCAGATAATCAAACCCGGTACCCATCCTTCTATTGATAAAAATAGAATGGACGGTGTGCATTGGGCGCTGCACCGGCGATTACGCAAAGCTGCACCTAAACAGCATTCCTTGTTTACTAAATTAACTCAACTCTGGCAAATGCGCGTTAATTTTCAAACCCAATTGGTCAGCATGAGTTTGACTTTTATTCTCGGTTTCATATTGGCGGGTTCAGAGTTTTTAGTCGATGAAAATGTTGTCGAATCTGTGCAGACGAATAACGAAAAAGTGTATATTAATCAATCGCCGCTAGGGCCTCTTATGCTAATAAAAAACGATGAATATGAAATTGTTGATTTACAGCTAAATCAATTCGATCCTGAACGTGGTCAAGGCAATGTGTCTTATTCACTGTCATCGCAAACAGAAATCACCGGTAAAGTGACCGATCAAAAAATTCTGAATTTATTGACCACAACGATGAAAAATAGAGTAAGCGACGCAACAAGACTAGAATTGATTGAGGTACTTAAAGAACATACCCGTACCGCCCAGGTTCGCGACGCCTTGAGTTATAGTTTACTCAATGACCCTAACCCGGGAGTTAGAATGGCTGCCGCAGAATCATTAACATTATTAGCTCAAGATAAGAGCATTAGAAAGGTGTTAAGACAAGCGCTGCAAAAAGATATTAATTCCGGTATTCGGGTCGAAGTTTTTCAAGCGTTAATTCAGCATCTGGATGATCAAGAAACCATCAAAACATTAAAAGATTTCAGTATTAACGATAGTAATTATTATATTCGCAATCAGGCAAAGATTCTGACCGATAAAATGTCAGCTCAAGCGCCACAAATTTAGAGTTTTAATTTAATAAACAAGAGGTCAATAATGAATTATTTCAGTCATAAAGTATTTTCGCTACTCATTGTTTTATGCGGTGCGACGATAGCAGTCACTGCACACAGTGAAACCCAAGATATCAATAAATCCTTTTCGGTAAGTTCGGGGGGCAGCTTAGACCTTGAAAGCGACCAAGGTGCCATCAGGGTGGAAACCTGGGATAAACAAACCGTCGAAGTTTTAGTGGAAAAAAAAGCAAGAAATCAAAGTCGATTGGATGGTTTTACGGTTAAATTCGAACAAAAGGGTAACCAAATATTGATTGACGGGGAAGGTGATTGGAACAACAAGGTTTCGGTAACCTACATTGTTAAGGTACCCAAAGAATTTGATGTTGACCTAAAAACCGGTGGCGGCTCCATTAAAGTTGATGATATCAAGGGTGAAGTTAAAGTTAATACCAGTGGCGGTAGTATAAAAATTGGCAATGTTGCTCAAGGTAATGTCGATGCGCATACTTCCGGCGGCAGTATTAAAGTGGGTGACGTGGATGGCAATCTAAAAGTAAATACCTCAGGCGGAAGTATACGACTGGGCAAAATCAGCGGCACCTCTTCGATCGACACCTCTGGGGGTAGCATTAGATTAGAGAGTGGCGGCAATGATGTTGAAGCGGATACATCAGGCGGAAGCATCACAATTGGACCGGTTAATGGCAAGGTTGAGGTCGACACTTCCGGCGGTAGTATCACCATTGAGATGGCCGATGAGGTTAAAGCCAACACCTCCGGCGGTTCGATAACCGTTAATGGCAGCAGGGGTAGCGTTGATATCGATTCATCCGGCGGCAGTCTTTATGTTGGGAGTAGTGGTGGTCCGGTTAAAGCTGAAACTTCTGGCGGTAATATCAAAATATTACAAGCAAGAGGCTTTATTGAGGCTGATACTTCCGGTGGAAAAATAGAAGCAGAGATGATCCTGGATGATAACGATGCTGACACTCATGTAGTGTTGGATTCGTCAGGTGGTTCGATCACTTTGTATATTCCAAAATCCTTGGCGGCCAGTGTTTCTGCAACACTTAAAATTACCCGAAGCGCTCGAAGAGACTATCGAATTTATTCTGATTTTCCATTAACCATCAAAGGCGATAACAGTAATAAAATTACCGCCAAAGGTGACATTAATGGTGGTGGAGATAAGATTATAATAGATACTACAAACGGCGACATTCACATTAAAATGTTGGCAGAGTGATCTTTTTTGAGCGGTACAATTGATAAAAAGCGATCTAGGGATCGCTTTTTTTGCCTTCAGATAGATGGACGCCGGTTAAAAACTTTAGCTAAATAACTAAAAATTTAGCCAACCAGCGCTAGCAATATTCCCGCCGCAACCGCCGAACCCAACACTCCCGCCACATTAGGTCCCATCGCGTGCATTAACAAAAAGTTATGCGGATTGGCTTCTAAGCCTAATTTGTTTGCCACACGTGCCGCCATCGGCACCGCTGATACGCCAGCTGCGCCTATTAGTGGGTTAATTGGATCTTTAGACAACTTGTTCATTATTTTGGCCATGATAACGCCAGTTGCGGTACCAATTGAAAAAGCGATCGCGCCGAGGGCTAATATTCCCAAAGTTTCGTAATTCAAGAATTTTTCAGCACTTAATTTGGATCCAACCCCTAAGCCTAGAAAAATAGTAACGATATTAATCAATTCATTTTGTGAGGTGGAACTTAAACGTTCAACCACTCCTGACTCACGCATTAAATTACCGAAACAAAACATCCCGACTAAAGGTGTCGCAGTTGGTAGGAAAAAGATAGTCAAAAGTAATACCGCCAAGGGGAAAACAATTTTTTCGATTTTAGTCACATGCCGTAGCTGCGCCATTTCGATTTGTCTTTCTTTTTCTGTCGTCAATGCGCGCATGATTGGGGGTTGAATGATTGGTACTAAAGCCATGTATGAATAAGCCGCAACCGCGATTGCACCCAATAAATCAGGCGCTAATTTTGAGGCTAAGAAAATCGCCGTGGGTCCATCCGCACCACCAATAATGGCAATAGCAGAAGCATCTTGAATGGAAAAATTAATATCCGGAAAAGCATTTAAAGCAATGGCACCAAATAGCGTTGCAAAAATTCCAAATTGAGCCGCCGCGCCCAGTAGCAACATCTTTGGGTTGGCAATCAACGCGCCAAAATCGGTCATCGCGCCGACTCCCATAAAAATAATGAGTGGAAAAATACCCGTTGCGATGCCCGCTTCATAAACATAGTGAAGTAAACCACCTGCTTCGGTAAATCCAGCGATTGGAATATTAGTCAGGATGGCGCCGAATCCCATTGGCACTAATAAAAGTGGTTCGAAGTTTTTACCGATGGCCAAATAAAGTAATCCGCCACCGACTAACATCATAATGACCTGGCCTAATTCAAAATTAGCCAGTCCGGTTGATAACCAGAGTGTGTTTAGTAATTCCATAATTGTTCTGTATTTCTCTCTTAAGTCCCTTCTCCCTTGAGGGGATCCCGACAAGGAAGTTGGTTATTAGGGCACCAAAAGTAGGCGCTCTTAGGCGATGCGGGAGCAATTGCCGAGAAGGCTAGGATGAGGGTGAAAAAAAGCGATTCTAATTACCCTAAACTCAACAGTACTTCACCCACCCGAACCCCATCACCTTCTTTGATATGAATCGCCGTGATCTTACCTTCTTTGATGGTACGAATTTCAGTTTCCATTTTCATCGCTTCCATAATGATCACGACATCACCTGCGGCGACTTGATCGCCCACATTTACTTTCACTTTAAAAATATTTCCAGCCAAAGGAGCATCCAAGGTTTCGTCTGATGAACTTGGTGCTGATTGTTTGCTTGGCTGAGGGGCTGAAATATTATCAATTTCACCGGAGGGGCCCACTTCTACCTGATAAACTTTGCCATCGACTTTTACTGAATAACTTTCGATCACTGTCGAAGCATTGCTTTGACTGATGTCAGTCTTGATGTCTGATTTTTGCGGCTTAGGCTCAAAGACATCTGGGTTATTTCTGTTCTCTAGAAACTTTAATCCAATTTGCGGGAACAAGGCGTAAGTCAAAACATCATCGATCATTTCATCAGCAAGAGTAAAGTTTTTCTGTTTGGCCAAATCAGCAAGCTCTTCGGTCAAGCTGTCCACTTCGGGCGAGAGTAAATCAGCGGGTCGACAGCTAATGGCTTCAGCACCGTCCAACACTCTTTGTTGAAGTTTAAAATCGACAGGTGCAGCGGTTTTGCCGTATTCGCCTTTTAACACCCCTGCGGTTTCTTTGGTAATGGATTTATATCGCTCACCGGTAAGCACATTTAGAACTGCCTGGGTGCCGACTATTTGCGAGGTAGGGGTTACCAGTGGAATAAAACCGAGATCTTCACGCACTTTTGGGATTTCTGTGAGAACTTCATCTAACCTGTCAGCGGCGCCTTGCTCTTTTAACTGGCTTTCCATATTGGTTAACATACCGCCTGGTACTTGGGCGGTTAAGATCCTGGCGTCGATGCCTTTCAGGCTGCCTTCAAACTCGGCATATTTTTCTCTGACACTTCGAAAGTAAGTCGCTACTTCGGCCAATTTATTCATATCGAGCCCAGTATCACGGGCGGTCCCTTCAACGATTGAAACTATGGTTTCGGTCGCCGAATGGCCATAAGTCATACTCATGGACGAGATCGCTGTATCAATGACATCAATATCGGCATCGATGGCTTTCATATGGGTGGCGACGCTTAGTCCGGTGGTGGCATGACAATGCAGCGCGATCGGTAGAGAGACCGTTTCTTTCAATTTAAAAATGAGTTCAGCGGCATCATATGGTTTGAGCAATCCCGCCATGTCTTTTATGCAAAGCGAGTCGGCACCCAGATCTTCGATTTGTTTGGCCATGGTTAGCCATCCTTCCAAATTGTGTACCGGACTGACGGTATAACTTATTGTCCCTTGGGCGTGTCCGCCAACCTTTATCGCCGCTTTGATGGCGGTTTGCATATTACGTACATCATTCATCGCATCAAATATGCGGAAAACATCCACGCCATTGACATGTGCCCGCTCGACGAATTTTTCCACTAGATCATCGGCATAATGGCGATAACCTAAAATATTTTGCCCGCGAAACAGCATTTGCTGTTTGGTTTTTGGCATGGCTTTTTTTAATGCTCGTATTCGCTCCCAGGGATCTTCGCCTAAATAGCGAATGCAAGAATCAAAGGTGGCTCCGCCCCAAGATTCAATCGACCAAAAACCCACTTCGTCGAGTAGTGGCGCGATCGGCAGCATATCTTCCAGCCGTAAACGCGTCGCCAATATCGACTGATGTGCGTCTCTTAAAACAAGTTCGGTAATACCGAGTGGTTTTGCAGAGTCTGAACTGGAACTGTCTGGTTTGAACATAAGGATGATCCTTGGAAAATCGACTAATGTTTTTTATTGTTTTGATGATCTTTTCGGTAGCGATTAACTGCTGCCGAAATAGCGGCGACCACCGAACTCGAATGATCAGATGATGCTAAGCGTGCGGTCTTGACTGGTTTGGTCTGTGGAAGGTTATCTGGAAATTTCAAGCCTAAAGGCGAAATTAACGTTTTGATGACGATTATCAATAGACTCAAGAAACCGTAGACAAAGCCCATACCTACGAGCATCAAAGTGCCCGCTTGATAGAATAATTGAGTTGAGTCTTCCAATGTAAATACCTGTCTGATTCAAAACAATGAGAATAGTCTGAACCGGCCTATAAAATCAAATATCTATTATTAAATAGCTTTTTTAGCAAAGCTCATCCGCAAGGGCCATAAATCACCTATCTATTTGATATTACTCATTAAAATATCAAGTCACAGCGCTTTTAACCATTATACACGACTTAGACAATGTTCTTATATGGTTCATTTGTGCTGGTTGGATGGAGGTTAGTACTATTCCCGAATAACCACTCCGCTGTCCAAATCAATAATTCGAGAAGGTGGTTGACCACTGCAAGGTCCGCTAACAATCTGATCGACTTTAAAAATCATTTTATTTCGAATAACCGAAACTTGTGATGAGGCTGGTTTGCTATTGAGGTTACAACTGGTTGAAATAATCGGTTTACCGAATAATTCACACAGTGCGTTTGCGATTGGATTGTCGGTTACCCGCACCGCTAATTTGAAATGTACGCCCACCAATAACGGAGACAAATTGGGAGATTTGTTGATAAGCCAGGTGGTGGCTCGGGGAGATGGTTGATTAATTGCTTCTATTTGCGCTGAATTCAGTGGCGACAGTAGCGGCAATGCTTGCCGAATATCGTTGACTAGAACGATCAATCCCTTTTTATGGGAGCGCTGTTTGATAGCCAGTAATCGGGCAATCGCATTTAAATTACTGGCATCGCAACCCAGGCCATAAACTGATTCCGTGGGATACGCAATGATCCCACCGGCCTGCAAGGTTTTGACCGCGAGATCTAACTGCCAGAAATTCATTGCCCGTTAAAGAAATCGTGCTATTTAAGCGAAGCTTGCAGTTGGGCATCTTTATCCATCACTGCCTGAGCGTTGGCCGCTCGATCATCTGCCACCGCCTTGGCTATCACCGGATCGGCTACTGCTAGCATTTGAGCGGCTAAATAAGCTGCATTTTTAGCGCCTGCTTTTCCGATTGCAACCGTAGCAACCGGCACGCCTGCCGGCATTTGCACCGTGGATAATAAAGCATCTTGACCTTTCAGTGGTCCTCCGTCCATTGGAACACCAATCACGGGTTTGGTGGTGAGTCCCGCGACGGCTCCGGCTAAATGAGCGGCCAATCCGGCAGCGCAAATAAATACCGCACATCCGCGGTTTTCCGCGTCTTTGACATATTCGCGAGTTGCCGTTGGAGTTCGATGGGCGGAAGTGACTTTAACTTCGGCTTTAACACCCAAATCGTTTAGAATTTTTAAAGTATTTTGCATGCAGGGCCAGTCTGAATCGGATCCCATCAGTATTGCTACAAAGGTATTGCTCATTTTATTGCCTTAAATTTGTTGTAACCATTCAGCTTACCTCCAAAATCTACCATTTCTTGGTTCGAAAATGGTCAAATAGACGTGTATGCTCACATTTTCCTTAAATTGACAAAATTTAGAAGAAAATCGAACAGTTACCGTGCAATTGAAAAACTCGCTGAATAATTACATTTTATATTGTGTAAGCTAATAGTAGATTATACGGAAATATTTGCAGGATCAAAAAGACTATTTATTCTAAACGTCTCGATTGAGGCCATTGGCCAGAAAATGACTACTCAAAAATAAACTCAAAACCCAGTGCGTCGGGATGTGTCACCTCGGTCTTAAAATGAATATGCACTTCCGATTGTGAGGGCATTAAGTCACCCAATGTTTGGCTATCCAGGTAATTCGTGGGCGAAAAGGATTTGACGGAGACTTGTTCACCGTTTTTATTACTGAAGGCGATTTTAATGGTAGGGTAAGGTTGAGCAAAAGTCGCTTCATTAATAAGTAGCACCTTGATATCCAAGACATTTTCTAATTCTTCATCTGGCGATAATTGTCTTTGCAATAATTTAATCTTGCTAACATCTCGACGTGGTTTGAGATCACAAGGCAAGTATTGGCATACAGAGTTCATCGTGTCACCCCAGCTTTCGCTCCAGGCGATAGCCTGACGGTTTGTCCAAATACTGGTAAACGCGATGATTAATAATACCAGCATCGATGCTACCGCCAATTTTATTTTCATACTATTGCCATTTTCTTCGACGATATTATTAAATTCATCCAACGGATCCGGATCTGAATCAGTTTCCAGCATTTGCTCGCTGAGTTGATGCGACAGCTCGTCTGTGGCCCCTAGTTCGTGGGCTAAATCCTGATCATCAACATCAACACCAACATCTTGAGAATTTTCAGAGTATTCGGCGCCATCCAGAAAGTCTGTCTCGTCATTAATATCAGACTTTTCGAAATCTGTTTCATCGATCGCAATTTCGCTGGCTGCATTATCAGAGATTTCTTGCCGATCAATTTCCTCGCTGACAACTTCTTCATCGATAAAAGGATCTTCGACTTGGCCATGTCCAACACTTTCTATTTCGCCACCGGGTTGTTGGCTCGTATATTCGTCAGATAACAATGACTCGTCTAATTCGGGATCTTCAAAAGCGATATCATCTGTCTCGGAGGCATGCACATCGCGACTATCCAGGCCAATACTATCCATGCCTGAATGGTCACGTTCAGACTGATCAAAATTAACTTCTGAATCCATGTTCGATTCATCTTTGTGGGCACCTTTAGTTGTGTTACCAGAAGATTCTTGAATCGGACTTTGTAGGACGTCTTGTGGCTGTTGCTTTTGAATCTGTTGCTCAGTAGACGGCATATCTTTTGATAATTCTGCGGAAATATCAGTTGTTGAAGCATCATTGACAATAGACGGTTTGCTTTCGGGTTCGTCGATATATAGATCGTGTTGGACATCCATATTCGCTGATTGGACTTGTTGCCGAGGGACCATTTGATTTTGATCCTGTTTCTGATCTTTTGTCGCTGAGTTTGGAACAGACTTTTGCAGTTTTTTAGAAGGTTCAAGCATATAATCGGTGGCTTGAAAAATAGCTAGACAGGCACCACAGCGGACTTTACCCTTTGCCATAGCAAGCAGCTTGTCGGTTACTTTAAATGCGGTATTACAGGTTGGGCAGCGAGTATATAGTGTTTTATTTTCCACTTTCTTATTTTCTCTCCATTTGTTACTCAATCCAAAAGGGTTTTATTTAGTATCACCAAGAGAACCCTCTCCCAGAGGAAAAGGGGATAAAGTCCCTTCCCTCTGGAAGGTGAGGGTACCCTCAAGGGACCTACTTTTGGTAGGGATTCCTACATGGATGTAAGTCACTAAAGCAATGCAGGAGATATTGCTGTAGAGGTCAAAAACTGCAGTCTTGACAATTGTTAAACCATTAAACATAGACTGACTGATTAAGCATTATATTAGCTTTAGCCAAATTGTTATCTTAGCTTTCGTTATATTTTTATACCAGTTAATCGACTCCATTCCTCTTTGTAACTCGGTGATTGCATTGTAAACCATTCAAGATAGGCCTCTCGAGTCGTTTCAGCCTGGTTATCCAATATACCAGAAAGCGCTATCCGTCCGTTAGCATTGCAATGACTGGCAATATCACTTGCCAGTTCTACCAAAGGCCCTGCAAGTATATTGGCGACCACAATATCAGTGATGATCCCATCAATTGCTGAAGGATAATCTACCACCAGTCTTTGATCAAATACTTGGTTGCGCTTTGCATTTTCCTTGGTCGCCAAAATGGCTTGTGGATCAATATCCACTGCATAAACCTTGCGAGCACCCAATTTGAGTGCTGCTATGGCTAAGATTCCTGATCCGCAACCATAGTCGATCAGCGTTTTTCCGCTGAGATCGATCGAATCAAGCCATTCCATACACAAAGCGGTCGTTGGGTGAGTACCGGTACCAAAAGCCAAACCAGGATCCAGCATCACGTTTACCGCATTTTCGTCTGCAACCGGTTTCCAGCTCGGGCAAACCCATAAATTAGAACCAAACTTCATTGGCTCAAATCGGTCCATCCATTCTCTTTCCCAATCTTTGTCTTCAATCAGTTCAAATTTTTCAGCCTGACTTTTAGCCGCAAGTGGATCATCCTGCCAACGGCTTAGTAAGGTTTCGGTATCGATATCAGCATCAAATAATAACATCATTTGCACGTCTTGCCACAAAGGGGTTTCGCCAGGAGCGGGCTCAAGTATAGGAATATCACTGGCGTCCATTAAAGTGACTGACAACGCGCCGAGATTGAGCATGGCATCACCGATCGGTTCGACATGCTCTTCAGTAGTGATTAGTTTTAACTGTAACCAGGGCATGGAGTTTTACCTTATTCATTCAAGTTTATCGAAGTGCTTATAACTCAGCCAACGTCTCACAGCTCTGCCAACAATAAATCAAGTGATTGATTGATCTGGTTTATCTGAGTAGATGAAAGTTTGGCTAGTTTGTTCTGCCAAAATTTCTGGCTATGTAATTCGGATTCTAGCAAAGTCTGAATGCCTTTTTGAGTAGGTACTATCCAGCGTTGCCTGGCATCATCTTTTGACTGGGCTCTGATCACTAAAGCGCGCTTTTGTAATTCATCCACTATTTTTGACATAGTGGGTAAAGCGACCAATTGAGTGGCTGCAAGTTGTTTAAGCGTGACTGGGTTATATTGTTTAATCAATTGAAGAACCGTGAGCCTGGCCGATGATAAAAATAGTTCACCGCCAGTCTGATCCAGTTGACGGAGCTTGCGAGATAACTGATTAAGTTGTTGATGTAGCTGCATGGAATGGGAGAAAACCTTATAAAGCGTTTGGTAGCGCACCACTTTCCTACCAATCACTTTATCCAAGAGTTGAAAAAGTAAGCAAAAAACCTCAGCGTTCCTACTAGGGAGACAAGACGAGCGGAGCTACTTTAATTTCGTCATACTATTCTTTTAGCTCTATTACAATTAATTCTAATTAACTGGTATTTAATTAGTCTAGCTAAATAGTTATTAGATAGTATCCCAGGCTGCTTGGTAGGGCAAATCTATATAATAGGGGCAATTCCTTAATGTCACCTTTTTGGCAGGTAGAAACAGCGAATTTTAAAGGTAACTGACTAATGGCAAACTAATCCCCTTCGACTTTCATGGTGCGGGTTAACAGATCCCTGGCGGCGGTTTTTGGATCCTGCCCATTGTAAATGATGTTATAGATCGATTGGCAAATGGGCATATCGATATTATAGGACTTTGCCAGGTTGTAAACTTCCCTAGTATTTCTGACCCCTTCAACGACTTGGCCGATATCTTGGGCTGCTTGCTCTAAAGAAGCGCCTTTACCAATTGCCAGGCCAAAGCGGCGATTTCTAGATTGATCGTCGGTACAGCTCAAAACCAGATCACCTAATCCCGCCATACCGGTAAAGGTTTCTATTTTACCGCCGAGGGAACCGCCTAATCGCATCATTTCAGCGAGTCCTCTGGTGATCAACGCAGTTCTGGCATTTGAACCAAAGCCTAAACCATCAGACATGCCGGCGCCGATGGCGATTATATTCTTGATTGCACCGCCAAACTGTACGCCGGCCAGATCCGAACTTAAGTAGACTCGAAAGGTTTGATTCACTAGCCTTTTTGTCATATCCGCCGCAAATTGACTGTTATCTGCCGCTAGCGTGATGGCGGTTGGAGACCCCATGGCTAATTCTTTCGCAAAAGTTGGCCCTGACAAAACCCCTTTGGGATTGTTCTCACCGAATAGTTCGCTGACTTGATCGCATAGGAAATGTCCAGAATCAGGTTCCAGGCCTTTGCACGCCCACGCAATTCGAACATCTTTGGTTTGATATTGTTTGATCTGTGACAAGCTTTGCTGAAACGCGTGACTGGGAGTCACGATCAAAATATCCTGAACACCGTTGATGCAGTCTTCAAAAGAGTCAAATAATTCGAGTGATTTTGGTAAGGGGATATCCGGCAGATACTTTTGATTAAAGCCAGAAGTTTTCATTTCGGCTATTTGTTGGGTATTACGCGCCCATAAGCGGGTTTGATTGCCATTTTTTGCCAACAAAATAGCCAAGGCGGTACCAAAAGACCCTGCTCCAAGTACCGCGATGGGATTTGATTGAAGATCAATCATATAGAACTGATTACCGATACTTATTGAATAGTAGTGGCTTCTACTACTTGGTCATTATCACCTTCAGCACCATCTTTTTTCGCTGCTTCAGCTTGCTGCATTTTCTGGATAAATAATGCCTGGAAGTTAATCGGCGCAAGTTGTACTGCCGGGAAGCCCGTTCTACCAATTAGAGAGGCAATGGTTTCTCGAACATAAGGGTAGAGGGTTTCTGGACCCATCACACTTAAAGAATGTTGTAATTGTTGTTCGTTGATATTTTTTAGCATAAAGATACCAGCTTGTTGTACTTCCGCCAAAAATACGGTTTTGTCTTCGATTTCAGCTTTAACAGAAATGGTTAAGATTACTTCATAGTTGTCATCGGCGACTATACGCGATTTGCTATTCATTTCCATTTTTATTTGAGGCTTATACTCGACTGAAAATAATTCGGGCAGGTTTGGCGCTTCAAAAGAAATATCTTTTACGTAAATTCTCTGAATCGACGCTTGTGGAAGATTTTGTTGACCTTCATTGGCGGCTGCTTCTGGGTTTGTTTCTATTTGGTCAGTCATAACTACATTCTCTTATCTTGTTTAGTTTGTTTGGGTGTACTAAATCCGTCCAAAATGTTACTCAAAGAATAAAACTCATGAGTAGCGGACTGATTTAGGTGACACGAACTCAGTTAACTGTCTGACGGGTGTCCGAGCACAAATTGGGTTCGCTTTTGTTCATTTGACTTTGTTATTGTTTTATTGGCCCGATATCCATTCGGTAGCTATTTAACCACTGGTAAATTATCCCCGACCCACGAATTCATACCGCCTGTTAACTTAAAAACTTGTTCCATACCCGATTTTTTGAGGATATTACAGGCGCCTATTACTGAGATCCCATTGGCACAGACCATAATGATGGGAGTGTTTTTGTATTTTTCAAGGTCTTTAAGACTATCTTTTACTTTTGTTAGTGGAATATTGATCGCACCGTGGATATGACCTTTGTTATATTCGGCTTGTGGGCGAATATCAATTACTACACCCTTGTCACGATTGACCTTGTTGGTCAACATTTGAGTGGTTAACGATTTAGGGGCCGCGGCCATTTGACGAAATTGGGTTATCGCCAGGACGATAGCGACTACCACCCAAGCTGAAGAAAGCGCTAAGTGCGCTTGTGCAAATTGCATAAATTCGTTCATTTTGTTCCTACTATAAAAGTAATCGTTGTATCGCAGAGGTTCGAGGTTGAATGATTTTGGGGTAAACCTTGGTCAGTCAAGAAATAATCTGAATTTTGCGAGGAAACGCATTATACACGTTGTTTTAGAGGTAATCTAATTGTAACCGTTCAGCCTACCTCTAAATATCGCCACTTATTGGAATCGGAGGGGCTAAGAAGTGGTGAATTTAAAAAGTAGTACACTGAAGTTCATCGATTAAGCCGGTTCAACCTTTAAGGTAGCACCATCAGAATCGATCACCATAACTAACATCTCTGCCGCTAGATCAGGTCCTTCAACTCGCCAAAAGGTATCATCAATTTGTACTCGACCCACACCATTGGTAATTGCCTCAACTAACGGGATGCGACGGCCAACCAGCGCTTTGCCGCGTTGGTTGAGCGTTCCTGATTCAGTATTGTCACCGGGACTTTCCTTTGTGAGTTTTTTCCAGACGAAAATACTCACAATTGAAATAACCGCAAAAATGAGTATTTGCCAATCCCATCCCATATCCGGAAAGAGATACAGAAGCCCTCCTACCAGTATAGCGCCTGCGCCAAACCACATTAAAATAGCGCCCGGTGCAAGCATTTCCAGAATCAGTAAAAGGAAACCTAGCACAATCCAATGCCAATAAACTAAACTGTCTAACATTCTATTATCCTCTATTCATAATCTGCATGGCTGGTATTGAATCTATCCTTTTGAAGAACCGGTGGCTTTAGCCAATTCGGCTATTCCAGCGATCGAACCAATCACTGAGCTCGCCTCCAAAGGCATCATTACTAACTTAGAGCTTTCAGCTTTGCCGATTTCGCTCAAGGCCTCGATATATTTTAGTGAAACGAAGTAGTTGATTGCCTGAATATCACCCTCGGCAATTGCTTTGGAGACCATACTCGTCGCGGCAGCTTCTGCCTGAGCTAGTCGCTCACGTGCTTCTGCCTGCAAAAATGCCGCCTGTCTTTCTCCTTCTGCTTGACGAATTTCTGACTCTTTTTGGCCTTCAGCTTTCAAAATAGCAGACTGTTTAAACCCTTCTGCTTCTAGAATGTTTGCCCGTTTAATCCTTTCGGCTTTCATTTGTTGGGCCATCGCTTGAACCAGATCTTTCGGTGGCAGAATATCTTTGATTTCAATCCGGGTAATTTTTACACCCCAGGGATTAGTGGCTTCATCCACAATACCTAATATTTTGGCATTGATCGAATCCCGCTTTGATAACATTTCATCCAAATCCATCGAGCCTAATACGGTTCTCATATTGGTGGTAACCAAATTTTGCATCGCTCTTTCCAGATCATTGACTTCATACATCGCCTGCGCGGCGCTTACAATTTGGTAAAAACACACTGCGTCAATAGTGACGGTTGCATTATCCTGAGAGATAACCTGTTGTTCTCGGATATCCAGCACTTGCTCCATCATATTGACCTTTGCCCCTACGGTTTCAATGATCGGGGTGATCCAGTTAAAACCCGGTCGCAAATTCTTGGTAAATTTACCGAATCGCTCCACAGTAAATTCATACCCCTGAGGGACTGTTTTGGCACCTAAAAAAACCAGGAAAATAATCGCGCCTAAAATTGATAAGGCAATATATCCACTATCCATCACGCAAACTCCTTTAATTATTTAAATATTCTTTATTTTGATAATGATTCTCTAGTTAGCCTAATTTTGTTGAATAATGCAAGTGTTAACCAGGCAAATCTGTTGTTTGTTTAACGAGGTTAGAGCTGGGATATTCCATTAAACGCTTTTTAAAGTTATGATTCAGCGGATATTATTATAAATAACCTCAACTCCGGATAAGAGCAGCCATCCAGCATCAGTATTTTAGCGACTCTC
>CAZOBX010000034.1:0-32763 GCA_964578045.1 uncultured Kangiella sp.
CTCTGATTGTCATTATTTTTAATTAAATTGGCTAATTAGTTACATTTATTAATAATTAAGCTATTTGCAAAAAAACTAGTTAATGTTATTCCCTATTTTAAATGAACCAATTTATTTAGTTATTGAAATTTAATTTCAGACTGGAATATTTAAATTAAAGCGGCTCAAATTTTACGCCTTTAGCAATATATCTCAATTTTAGCGTCCCACAAATCATATTTCATGATCAAAACAAGTCCCTATTTAGCCTATTCACGAATTCGAAATTATATATTCCCTTTTATTTCTTTGTTTTAGATTAGCATAAAATCAATTATTTCAATAGGTTAAACGTAAATAAATAGTGCAATAAATATAAATTGTATATTTATTTATTTATCGTAACTTCATCAAACGTCTTAAGTTTTAAGCCGCTTTTTTAGCAATGGATAGCACTGAAATGACGCTACGGGAAACAAAAGACTACTAAGGGTGATGCATCACTCAAATCTTTACAAGCGCTTTAAATTCTCGGATCCGAGTTCCACAAGGAACTCAAAATGATAAATTTAACAGAGCAAAATATAGTTAGTCAAAGAAAGAGGACTTGTCAGGCATCGTGGTCTCTTACTAAGGGTAAAGATCAATATATCAATGGCCCAGAGGAAATTCAATGCCTTAATTTTAAAACACAACAAGACCATAAAAACAAAGAGGATCGTGAGGCAAGCCAGCGTAAACGAAATATGATTTTGTTAAAAAAGGTATTCAAAGTTGCAGCAACTTATTGGCCCAACCGAAAAAAATTGATGCTGTATATGCTATACGTCTTAATGGAGCGGGCCATAATAAATCTAGAGATGCTGTTATTGGTGATCAACCTTAGTTTTGAATTGGCAAGAGACCGTCAATACTTCGGAAATAGAGCCAAAGATCTAATGCAGCACGATGTCAAACGTCTTACGCACCAAGATATCTCTTTTTTGATGGGGGTGCATCGTAATACCATTTCAGTTTGGCTCAATGAAATTGGTGAAATAGAAGCTAAATTCAAAGTTGATATTAGCCCGCTCTCGTTCAAACGATAAAACTAGCGTGAACATAATGTTGAGGTAGTAAACGCTGCCTCAACATATATCGTTAAAAGTTTTAGTCACAATGAGTTTCATAATTTCTCATCCTAGTAACGGCATTTCCTATTGAAACGATCAACTATTACGGTTAATCCATCACCGACGTTGATTTTGTTCTCAATTAAAACATTACCACATAATATTTAATTTAAAACGACACTATAAGAATCAAAAAAATAACGCACAACAATTATTTTAACTAATTGATTATAAGCGTTTTTATTATTCTCAGTTCAGCAAAATCAGTCTCTATTCCCCAATTAATGAGTCAAACAGAAATTTGGCTTGCACTCAGTGACTGTTAAGTCGCGAGCGCTCATACAGCAACTAAAGGCAAAAGTTTACAGTTTTTGCAAACCGTAATTTGCTTTTGTCTCTTTGGAGAATAGAATGCAAAAACCTAAATTAGTTAAAGAAATACAAATGGCACTATATGGCCAATCACAAGCACATGGAGCTTTAAAGTTTGTTGATGAAACTTTCAGAGAAGGTACCGAGCGAGCACCATTCTACAGTCCTCTATCGGAAAAAACTGAACTTATCAAGCAAATGGCTGAGGCCGGGATACGCGACTTCATCGTCGGTGCTGGACCCGAATCAACTGAACTCATCGAGAAGTTAGATGAAATGGTTGAGCAAGGTGAGATCCATAAGGATTGTGAATTTACTTTTATTTGCTTAATGAACACATGGAAAACAACACATGAAAATTTTCGTAAATTACCGCGAGAATTAATTCGGAAAGTTCGTATTTCCTTCGGAATGATAGACAACCTTGATTTTGAATTAGCCGTCGAAGAATTCCGCAAAATTGGTGTAGTTAAATTTAAAGCGTCGGTATTAAATAACTTTACAAAAGGCATTACAACTAAAAATTTAAATCGAATCTTTAATGAAATAGACCGAGCTGTCAGCGTAGGCATTAATATTGTTCGCCTAAATGATAGCTTGGGGAAATTAACTCCTAATAGAACCTTCGATATTTGTCGTCGACTAGTGATAAAATATCCAACGCTAAGGTTTGTGATCCACTGCCACAATGATAATGGATTAGCACTCGCAAATACTTTAGCATCAATTCATGCCGGGTTTACGATGATTGAAGGGTCTTTAGCAGGCCTAGGCAATCGAAGTGGTATTACCGCTTTAGGCCAGCTAGTAAGCCTAATCAATGATGAAGGATATGATACCGATGGGCCAAATATTGATCTGCAAAGTATCATAACTGCGGAGCAATTAGCAGAAGCTCATTTTTTAGTACTACCATCATTATATCGTGCCGTTTCCGGGTTTATGATATCAATGCAAACAATGGGTGTAATCAACATCCCAGCATATATAGGTACAAAAGTTGAAAATCTTAAAGATTTTCTTCCATTTGTTGGGATACATCATAGATCAATAAAATCGATACTGAAAAGGCAAGGAGTACCTAGTTCAAAACTGACACGCGAGTATTGTGAAGCTGTCGGAAAAGCTGTGGGCTTAGCATTGGAAAAACAACACGATGAGATTAGTCAAGTCTATAAGCTACTAGTGGCTCGATATCACGAAATGGTTTCTGAAGCAGCTATGACTAAGGAGCGAGTTCTTAAAATCGCTAATTCTCTACCGGAGAAATAAGACCCTCAATGAACTTGGAGCCCATTAGGGCTCCATTTTTTTTGGTCGAAAATATAGTCACACCGCTATAACCCAAACCTTTGTTACCAACTTATAATAAGTTGATTAATACTAAAGCACTATTTCTTAATTCAAATACTGAATACAGCTATTCCCTTCCTTTACAGAAAATGACCATTCCGAAATTATTCGTAATTTCTAGCACATATCATTTACCCCCTGGTGCTCGAATACATCTGATTTACATTTTTTGGCCAGCGAGATCGGATATTCTCGGTAGAAAGGATCAATATGGTCCGGTAGAATGCATTATAATGATACAGGCTTTAAAATTACTCCTAAGATTAGTCAGAGAGGTGGTAATCATAGATGGTGATTCGTTCTTTTCGACTGAATACTACCATCTAGCTTCACCATCATCCATGTCCCATTTAAAAACAAAATTTACTCCGCTAGGGCTACCTAAATTCCTCTCGTTTGCTGGACGGCTCGCACCGTACCTCAAACAAAGCTTCCAAAACTGATTCCTTGAACATGCATCAGTTTGAAGAGTAATTTAAGTGATTATTGCTCTGAACTATCAACAATAAACTAATACAAGACATATATGGACAATGTCTTACAAGCCACTGAGAAATAACTTACTTCAAATAGGACTAACATGCTTATCAGTTGAATTGAATAATTTGCTGTCAGAGGATGGCAAGTAAAGCAAAAAATTTATTCTTCAATCAAACCTGTAGGAAATTATCTCTTGTTTATGTTAGATATTGACCGTATATGTCTGAAATTTACTAGACATTACCTAAGCCTGTGCTGCGGCAATGGTATATACTTATTAGTGCCGTTTGATATTTATGGAGGACTATAGAATGAGTGCCGCAGTTTCCTATACTAAGTTTGAAAATCAGGTTATTCACAAATTCCGCAATAACCTCAATCACGCAGAATCCGTTGAAGATGCCAAAAAGTTCTTTAATTATACGATGCTGGAATTAATGCAAAAAGTGTTTGATGGTCAGCTGACCATAGAATACGAGGACATACAACTAGGTCTGTATGCCGAGAAGCCTTTTATTATCAGCGAAGCATTGCGCCAGAAGGACGAATTTGACCATGTGTGGTCGACTTCTGACTTGCCATCGATTGTAGCTCGATTAGCCACACCTGCCCTGCACCGGTTTAATCACCTGAAAGCTAACCCTGAAAAAACAAAATCCAAGATTAATCGCCATTAAGAGCGTTCATTAAAAGTTGCTAATAAGCCCCAATGAATCGCCTTGGGGGTCTTATTAGTTAATAAATTTCACCAAAATGGCCAATAAAATATTAAATTCTGCTCCGTTATTGGAGCGACATAATCACTGAATCGGTCAGAAACGGGTTCTCGAAAGTAACTGACTCCCCTACACTTTTCCCAGGTATGGGAAAAAGTCGTGCGGAAAGCGGCTTGTTATATTTATGGCTAAGTGAAGCGACGTCGCCAATCAACCTTGCCAAGTCGTTCACCGATACATCGCCTGCCAACGGCACTACATCCAGTCCCGTGCCGCATACACTCGAATACAACAACAGCTCAGAAATGGAATAACGCCCTTCAGAATTTCGTTTTGCCAGCACTTTGTCTTCCAGTACCGGCAGCATTAACCCGGAATAACCGCAAGTCTGGACATCGACTCCTTTTTGCAGTACGTCGGTGATCAAGGCACAGGCCTGTAAAGTCGAAGCGCTGCCAAAGGGTGTTCCGGTTAAACTTTCAATCGCCTCACCGATACTTGAATCTGGCCCTGGTGCTGGCGACATGTCCATTCCCAGATAGTGACGGCTCAACTTCTTTTCCATTTGCAGGGCAATATTTGCTATCGGCTTCGCCACGGTCGCTAACATTTGAGCCAATCGTTCTTTGGCGTGATCCATGGAACTCGCTCCGATGAATGCTTTTGTTAACAACCTGGGGGACTCTAATCCTATGCTGAAAGTATCAGGTGTATCGTAGAAGGCAGCCGGAAAAAATGGTGTGCCTGAACGTGTATGCCCAACTGCGGCAAAACGAAAATTCCCTTCGCCTCCTTTGCTGACTCTGGCGATACTAGCTATGGCTTCGGCTGAGGCTCGAATGGCTTTGTAATGCACGCCGATATCGGATGCGATGTTAACTGTAAAACTAATATTTCGTGTTCGATTTATTAGTTCCGCGGCCCACTCAGCAAACCCTTGCGGGTTTATATTGGTATTAATCGTCGGACCAACGCTAAAAACAAAGTTGTGCTCAATGGCAAATTTATCAAACTCACTGATAGCATCAATGGTTTTCTCACTCATCCAGTCGTTGGTATAAGCAGCCAAAGGCTGAGTCGCAATTCTGAGTGTTTGTATTTGATAACCGGCTTGCTGGTATTTCTCTTTCGCCGCCTTTAGGAAGGTCATAGCCTTCTCTAGCGGTGCAAGATCATCCAGCTGTTTGATCACCGCCGCAGCCGTGATCGTGCGAATTCGAATGAGTGACCTTAATTCTTCTTCGGTTATTGCTTGCCCCGTCAGATAACCAAGCACAGGCATTGCTCCTGTGGCTGCAAGTGCCCCCATAAACCATCGTCGACTTTTCAGAAATCCCAATGCTTTGTAACCTGTAGTACCCATATCAGCACCTTCTCGGTTCGATTTGCTACAGAGTACAAGATAAAAACTTCATTTTCCAATTAAACAAGTCTCACTGACTGCATGGTCAACACAACAATAATAGTGTCAGTCACAATATGGAAGCGATTAAACCTGTAGGAAATTATCTAGTGTTTGTGTCAGATTTTGACCATATAGTGACTATCTGAAATTTATTTTTAATTAACCTCAATTCGGGATAAGCACAGCCATCCAGTACAACTATTTTGGCGGCTCTCTGCGTTGAGATTGCTACCAATAGCTAGCTATTACTACGCAAACTCGTCTTGATATCCACTAAAATAGTTGCACTGGCCAAAATTTAGCTGACTAATTTAAAACTAATCCTCATTGTTCTGGTGTAACTTACTAAATATTAAGCTTTTTCTGACTATTCTTATCCCGAGTTGAGGTTAATTAATGGATATTAATTTTGAATTCATTGACAAAGGTTGCCAGATTGTAGAGTACGAGTTTGCACAATCTAAAAGTTTTTACTATTGTGTTTATACGGGCGTGGCGGTCGCGATTAAATGCCAACATCAAAAAAGAATTTCAGGAGATGATTATTTCTAAAAATAATACTATTAGTCAAATAAAAGCAGAACAAATGGTTGAGTCGATTAGAGAATGGCTGGCTAATGGTGCACAAGGTTCCGATCTTGTTGATGGAGAATGTTTTGGTACGGTTCAACAAGATCTGGCCATTGGTTTTGCGCAGGAATTATTTGATTCGGTGGGATTACCCATTAAACCGTTGTTTATGATCGCTCGTTCCCTTTCTCCTGAACTTTACATTGATGAAATCGCTAGTAGTACCATTCATTAGATGGTTTCTATGACTTTCACCGGGAAAAAAAGAACCCCTATACCAACGAAGCTGCGTTTCAATGTGCTAGTCAGATTAAATATAAGTTTCTTACTGAAGCAAAAAGAAAGGTTGTAAATACTTACAAATGGTCGACGTCCATCTTGACCACACATTACTCTGACGCAATAGTGGAAATAAATCGCCTGGTGGCAGACTCCAAGTTTTTCAGAAATTTAGTAGTTATCATCCCAATAATTTCGTTAATTTTCACAGTTAGTGGCAATTATTGGCATGCAGCGATAATAATATTATTTATAGCCCCTTGTTACTTGAGGTATTACGATCGAAGACTTAAGAATACAACAGGTGCCTATGACTATATTATTATGTTGAATGGCATGGGAAAATTGTTAGCATTTAACGAATCAAAGAGTTCAAAATAAAAAAGGCAAGACCTGACGTTGATGGTTGCTTTTATGGCGAAAAGTAACGTTAGAAAAAAGCATTGCACGGCTGGAAAAGCAGTTATATATTGTAAAATGAGCCTGATCCGTACTCGTACGGTACTCTTGACCCGTACTTCACAGAAAGATTTGTACTCCAGGCTCCTGCCTTACTCTCCGCGAGCCAACCTGCAGTTGTTCACATTCTCTCCCAGAGAATTTGTCATTGAATTGAGTAAATTAACCCTCATTTTGTCACTGGATTACTAACATCTTCTGTTGGTTTTGTAATACGCTCCAACCTGCCAGACGCGTCCATTTCATATTTCCTTAATATTCACATTCATGGCTGTGGATGAATGGTTTTTCGGGTTTTATTCAATTCCAGTGGATCGTTCTCGTTGTCACATTTTTGTGATTTTTGGCAGAAACATGGGCGTAGAAAATTAATTTTCATTTACTGCTGGCTTATTTTAATTAAACAAAAAAGGTGAGTTATGAAAAAAGTATTGAAAACACTAATGAACACTGCTGTTTGTACTGCGTTATTAGCCAGTAACGCAGTGCTAGCGGGGCAATTTATAGAAGCAAGCTCTGCGGCTGAAGCTATAGAAAACAGTTATATCGTCAAATTTAAACAAAATGTATCTAGTCTGAGTCGAGCCTCGAAGGCTAACAGTTTGGCAACTCAGTTCAAAGGTAAAGTACACAGGCTCTATAAACATGCACTGGATGGGGCGGTAATCCATATGACACGTGCACAAGCGCGATCAATGGCCAATCATCCTCTGGTTGAATATGTAGAACAAAATCAACGTCTTTATGGCTACAGTACAAGTAGTTGGGGGATAGATCGTGTCGATCAGCACAATCTCCCTTTAGATAATGACTACACACCTAGCTTTGATGGTGCTGGTATAGACGCTTATGTGATAGATTCAGGAATCAATACCAGCCACGTTGAGTTCACAGGTCGAATCGGAAATGGTCAGGATTTTGTCGGCGATGGTCAGGGAGTAGAAGATTGTAACGGCCATGGTTCTCATGTGGCTGGAACCTTAGGTGGCAATACGTTCGGTGTCGCCAATAAAGTAATATTACATCCGATAAGAGTACTTGATTGTAATCGCAGCGGAAGTGTTGGTGGTGTTATTGCTGGTATTGAATGGATGATAGAAGACCATACTTCTGGGCCAGCTGTTGCAAATATGAGTTTGGGGCCGGACACTCCAGCCATCTTTGTTTCATTAAATGACGCAACTAAAAATGCTGTAAATGATGGTATTGTGATGGTGGTTTCGGCGGGTAATAATACTGCCGATGCCTGTACTACTTCGCCCGCCAGTGAACCTTCGGCAATTACGGTGGCCTCTTCAGATATATCTGATATTAGAGCGAATACTAGCAATTTTGGATCTTGTGTCGATGTATTTGCACCAGGAGTCAACATCACATCAGCACTTAATGGTGGGACTAATGCATCGGGAAATAAAGGTGGAACTTCCATGGCCTCTCCTCATGTCGCCGGAATTGCTGCTTTAATTTTACAACAAAACAGTTCTTTAAGCCCTGCCGAAGTTGCTCAGGAAGTAACGGATTTATCTACTAAAAATATTGTTACAGACGCAGGGGCAGGTTCTCCAAATAGACTGGCCTATTACGCCGCCTGTGGTAAACCACTTTCAGGTACAGTGGGTACAACTCTTGAAGGCTCATCGGCAAGCGATTCAGTTTTCTTGAATAGTGGAAGTTTGGGGCAATCAACAATCAATAATGATGCACTGCGGGGTATGGGTGGTAATGATGTATTGTATAGTAATAATGGCAATGACTGTATCGAAGGCGGTGATGGTAATGATGAAATAGGGGGTGGCAGCGGCGATGACTCTTTGTGGGGCGGAAATGGCGATGATCTTATTTTTGGTGGCCCTGGTAATGATTTCATTGTAGGCGGAGACGGTAATGATACTATTTTTGGTGGTTCGGGTAACGATATCATCGTTGCTTCAATAGGTGGTGAGATGTCATTGCAAAGCGAAAGTGTTACCAATTTCTCTGTCACATCCAATAATCAAATAGAGACGGAAAAAACTGTCCTTGATGGTGGAGAAGGAGATGATATTTATATAATTAAATATGTGGATATTCAATTATATTCAGATGAGAGAATGCAAGTTAAACCAGTACGAATAAATGATAATTTAGGTTATAACCAGATCTTTTTTGAGGAAATGGATAGCACAGAGATGGTTTTTAAAAATTCAAATGGAAATCTGGAAGTGTATGGTGCTAAATCTGGGGAGAAATTTTTAACCATACAGGAAAATTCAACCGAAGTTCTCCGATTCAAAGACCAAGACTATACACTTGAAACTATAGATATGTTGATAAACAAATAAAATTTTATCCCACACTTCAACCTGGAATAATTAGTTGACGTCGTGAAAAGAGTGGTAGACCAGGGTGTGATTGACTTAGCGAAAAATTGCGTACTTACCTGATTGGTGAAGAGTCAATTTCTTGCATAGTCAGGCGCACCATGGGCTGGCGCTATTTCTCGTGGTTTAACTGATTAATCCAGGTTCAAAGTACATATTCTTGCTCAAAAAATGTGTACTTTGAAACATACAGGTCGTTCATCCTGTAGATCAGCCTTTGCTGGTTCACCAAGATAATTAAAAAGTTAGGCTGGCCTGCGAAACCATTCAATTACCCACCAATATTGGCTATTGGAAAATCTCTCTTTAGTTCATGCAATCGATTGAGTGTTCGCCCAAATCAAAGGGGTCAGAGTCTGGACGATCCCCACGAATTAATAAGTAATATCAACAAGTTAGGTATAAGAAAGGAACTTTCATAGCATTTGGTGATCAGATCTATCGTCAAACAAATTTAATCAGAGAACACTCTGAAAGTTAAACCTATCTTGAACGATCTTATTAAAGATGCCACCCCAGATATGCATAAAGTGAGAAGAAAAAGTTTAAATGCGTCAGTTTTTAGTCTTATTTCTGGCGCGGCGGTCGCGATTAAATGCCAATATCAAAAAAGAATTTCAGGAGATGATAATGTCTAAAAATAATACTGTTAATCAAATAAAAGCAGAACAAATGGTTGAGTCGATTAGAGAATGGCTGGCTAATGGTGCACAAGGTTCCGATCTTGTTGATGGAGAATGTTTTGGTACGGTTCAACAAGATCTGGCCATTGGTTTTGCACAGGAATTATTGGATTCGGTGGGATTACCCATTAACCTGTTGTTTATGATCGCCCGTTCCCTTTCTCCTGAACTTCACATTGATGAAATCGCTAGTAGTACCATTCATTAAGTTAAAGGCTTCATGCCGACATCCAAGAGAATTTGGTCAATCATTACGAATGCTGTTAACCATCTTGTTTAACCATTATTTCCAAAACCATCCCAAAAGAAAATCAATGATTTACCGGCGTTTAGCGGCGGATTTAAACAGTTGAATAAGGTTCTGGATGACCAGTTGAATATGGTGCTGGATCAATTAAGAGGGCATTTATGGGCGGTGAGTTAGCAAAAATTGGAGCCCATGTCGACATAACTGTTAAATATCGACACGCTATGAGGTCTGTCGATAGTATGAACACGACAAATTATTATTGATAGATAATCCACAAAAGTAGTCATATCGGTGTTAATATATATAAATAATAAGAAAAAATATACATATTAAAGGTTAAATGTATAATTTTTTCAATAATCTATCAAATTGGCTTATTTGTATTTACATCAAAAAAATAAGACAGAATAAGTTTAATAAGGCTTAACAATGAATACCTATTCAAAAACATTGGATAATCTACCTTTAAATGCGCCAGAGCAACTTGAATCCGTCGAAGTCTTAAAAAAAGTAGCGGTTGCCCACCGGTATCTTGCTGAGTTAAAAGGGATCTCTGCCAGTATTCCAAATGAAACCATTTTAATCAATACACTCACCTTACAAGAAGCAAAACATAGTTCGGCAATAGAAAATATTATTACCACACACGATGAGTTATACAAAGCAGGCTTGTTCGATGAGCCGAGTACTAACCCTGCCGCCAAAGAAGTACAAGATTATGCAACGGCTTTAAAGCATGGGTTTATTCAAGTTCGTAAGAACAAGCTAATTCGGTTAACTGATATTTTAGCGATTCAGCAAACTATGGAAAAAAATAATGCCGGGTTACGAAAAGTGCCTGGCACCGGATTAAAAAATACCCGAACAGGGGAAATTATTTATATGCCACCCCAAGATGCCAATGAGATTGTGGCATTAATGGACAATTTGGTGGAATATATTAATAACGACTCTTTGTGTGATTTAGATCCTTTAATCAAAATGGCAATTATTCATCATCAATTTGAAAGCATTCATCCCTTTTATGATGGTAATGGCCGTACAGGAAGAATCATTAATATCTTGTATTTAGTTGCACAAGACTTGCTTGAGCTACCGGTACTTTATTTGAGTAGTTATATCATTCAAAACAAAGCGGAATATTACGACCAGTTACAACAAGCAAGGGAAATCAATGATTGGGGTCCTTGGTTGTTATACATGCTAGATGGTGTCGAAAAAACAGCTAAAAGTACGATTGTGTTAATCGGACAAATTAAGTCCTTAATGCAAAGTTACAAGGTTAGGATGCGTACGGAATTACCTAAAATATATCGTCAAGAGTTGCTCAATAATCTATTTAACCATCCCTATACAAAAATTGATTTTGTGATGCGGGATTTAAGTGTGAGTAGAATCACTGCAACTAAATATTTGGAGTTATTGGTCGAACATCATTTTCTACAGAAAGAGAAAGTAGGTAGAGTTAATTTTTACATTAATAAACCGCTCTTTGAGTTGTTTATTGCGCCATAGTCAGTGGCGCTTAGGGTGTCAAACGGAGTGAAAACGTTGTTTGTGTATTAAATGCTACCAATTGTTATACGGAAAATAGTTTGTGTATGGCCTGCGATACACAAATAACGAATAATTCTAAAAAACAATCAAATCACATAGAGAACAAAAATGACCAACAATAGTATTGTACAAAAACTCTGGAATTTATGTGATGTCTTGAGGAATTACTGAATAATCGCTTGACTCTGGCAGAGTGATTAGCTAATTTATATAAATTAGCTAATTATGTATGGGCAATAACATGACTAAAAATGTTTTTGGCAATATTAAACAGGCGCTTGATAAAGCCCCCCGTAATCAATACACCGCTGAACTACACCTTCAAATGATCAAATATGCCGATGAATTAGAGAGTATTACATCCAAGGAATTTTGTGAAGGATTGGGAATCAAACCGAGTTTTGGCACAGAATTTAGCAAAATGAGAAATCTCACTGAAAGGCTTAAAGCAGCTGGACTTGACGTGAGCAAAATTTAGTTTATTAATATTTTAAATTCCTTCTGATGTCGTCAGTTTAAAAATATATAAGAAAGAGAAAAAAATGGATCACAGAGCACATAACAAACTAGTTTCTTTTATTTGGTCAATTGCGGATGATTGTCTGCGTGATGTATATGTCCGTGGTAAATACCGGGATGTCATATTGCCAATGGTAGTACTGCGTCGATTAGATACATTGTTAGAGCCAAGTAAAGAAAAGGTTTTAGAGGAAGTTAAATATCAAACAGTGGAGTTGAAAGAAACTGAGCTAGATGATGCTCCACTAATAGAAGCATCAGGTTATGTTTTTTTCAATACAAGCAAGTGGACATTAAGTCAGCTTTTTAGCACTGCAACAAACAATCAGCAGATATTGCTCGCCAATGTTGAAGAATATCTTAACGGTTTTAGTACAAATGTTAAGGAAATTATCGAGTGCTTCAAGTTGAAAGAACAAGTTCGACACATGGCAAACAAAGATGTTCTGCTAGATGTTATCGATAAATTTGTTTCACCTAATATTAATCTCACGCCAAATGAAGTAGAAGATTCAGATGGCAATAAATTACCTGCATTAAGTAATTTGGGCATGGGATATGTTTTTGAAGAACTAATTCGTAAGTTTAATGAAGACAATAACGAAGAGGCTGGAGAGCATTTTACCCCGCGCGAAGTAATAGAGCTTATGACCCATTTGGTATTTGATCCATTGAAAGGAAAATTACCGCCGGTGATGACCATTTACGATCCTGCGTGCGGTAGTGGCGGTATGCTCACTGAAGCAGAAAATTTCATCAAAAATCCAGAAGGTGCAATCAAGGCTAAAGGTGATGTTTACCTGTACGGTAAAGAAATCAATGATGAAACCTATGCTATTTGTAAGTCAGATATGATGATTAAAGGGGATAATCCTGAAAATATCAAAGTAGGTTCGACATTATCGACCGATGAATTTGCCAGAGATCGTTTTGACTTTATGTTATCTAATCCACCCTATGGTAAAAGCTGGGCGAGTGAACAGAAGTACATCAAAGATGGTAAAGATGTTATTGATCCTCGTTTTAAAGTTGAACTGGCGAATTACTGGGGAGTAATAGATTCAGCTGATGCAGTACCTCGTTCCAGTGATGGGCAGCTTTTGTTTCTGATGGAAATGGTCAGCAAAATTAAGTCGAAGGCAACTAGTCCGGCTGGATCAAGGATTGCTTCTGTTCACAACGGATCAAGTTTATTTACTGGAGATGCTGGTTCAGGTGAAAGTAATATTCGCCGTTATATTATCGAAAACGACATGCTGGATGCCATTATCCAGCTGCCAAATAATCTATTTTATAACACCGGTATCACCACTTACATTTGGCTATTATCAAATAACAAACCAGCAAATCGTCAGGGTAAAGTACAGCTGATTGATGGTAGTTTGTTATTCCGCAAGTTGCGTAAAAATCTCGGTAACAAAAATTGTGAGTTTTCGCCAGAACATATTCAAGAAATCACCCAAGCTTATTTGGAACTATCACAAGTAGAACGTGTGCTAGACGATAACGGAGACGCAACAGGTATTGCCACTCAGGTATTTGATAATTCGGACTTTGGTTATTACAAAGTGAATATTGAGCGTCCTGACAGGCGTAAAGCACAGTTTAGTAAAGAGAGAATTGAGACACTTCGTTTTGATAAAGTATTACGTGAGCCAATGGAATATATTTATCAGACCTATGGGGAAGCTGTTTATCAAGCTGAAACTTTGAAGAACAATGAAAAAGGTATTTTGGCATGGTGTGAAGAAATTGAGTTTAGTTTGAATACTAAAGCTCGCACTAAATTACTCGATGTTAAAGTTTGGAATAAATTACTAGCATTAGTCAATATCGCAAATGAGCTGATGACTTCGATTGGCACTGATGAATATTCAGATTTTAATCAATTCAAAGCATATGTTGATGTAGCGTTAAAACCTATTTTAAAAGCGCAAAAAGAAAAAGATAACAAAGCTAATCTTAGTGGTGGCGATAAAAACACTATTTTAAATGCTGTCAGTTGGTACGATGAAAGTACAGAGAAAGTCATTAAGAAAATAGTTAAGCTATCAGGTGATAAACTAACCGAGCTATTAGAGCACTTAAACTGCAAAAAAAATGACTTGGCTGATTTCGGTTATTTCCCAACAGATAATAAGAATGAATACATCACTTATGAAACAAATTCTGACTTGCGTGATGCGGAATCGATCCCACTAAAAGACGATGAATACAAAGTTAATATCCATCAGTATTTTCTGGCTGAAGTGAAACCGCATGTTGACGAAGCATGGGTCAATTTGGATAGTACAAAAATAGGTTATGAAATTAGTTTTAATAGATATTTTTATCGTCATAAGGTATTACGCTCAATGGATGAGGTAACTAAAAATATTGTTGATTTAGAGCTGAAAGCAGAAGGATTAATAATTGATGTGATGGGGATTAAAAGTCTTAACGTATTTGATTCTCAAGGGGAATAGTCATGACCGTATCAATTCCCTTATCAAAATATGGAGAATACAAAAAAAGCTGTGTCAAATGGGTAAAGCGAATTCCAAATCATTGGGAAATTAAAAAACTAAAATACATAAGCTTAATCTACAACGGAGATAGTTTAAACTCATCACAAAAAGAAAAGTTTGAGTCTATTACACCAGAAGATATGCCGTATATATCTTCTAAAGACATTGACCGAAATTTTTCTATAGTAAACTACGATAGTGGGCTTAAAATTCCCTTAGATTCAAGCAAGTTTAAAGTTGCACCAAAAAATGCCTGTTTAATATGTATTGAGGGGGGAAGTGCTGGAAGAAAAATAGCGTTTACAAATGAAAAGGTATGCTTTGTGAACAAATTGGCTTGTATTTATTCAGCGAAAAAAGCGAACAATAAATTTATTTTTTACTCATTAAAGGGAGATCTGTTTCAAAGTCAATTTATTAGTTCTATGTCAGGATTAATAGGGGGGGTTGCACTCTCTGAGTTAAAGAACTTTCACTTAACTCTTCCGCCGATAGAAGAACAGAACAATATTGTTTTATTCTTAGATAGAAAAATCTCTCAAATTGATGAGGCAATAAGAATAAAGGAACAACAAATTGATCTATTAAAAGAACGCAAACAAATCATCATTCAACAAGCAGTTACACAAGGATTATATTCTGATGTGCCAATGAAATGTTCTGGTGTGGATTGGATTGGTAAAATACCTAAACACTGGGAAGCGTTACGACTTAAATATTTATTCAAGGAAATAAATCTACGAACAAAAACTGGCAAAGAGATGTTGTACTCTTTAAGAATGATTCAAGGGCTTATCCCACATGATGAAGTTTCGGATAAACCAATTCCTGATAGTAGCTTAGTTGGCTATAAAATAGTTCAATCTGGTCAATTGGTAATGAACAGAATGAGGGCTGCAATAGGTATTTTTGGCCTTTCTTCAAGTTATGGTTTAGTGAGCCCGGATTATGCTGTGTTTGATATCGGTCCTAACGCAAACGCGGATTATTTCTTGCGGTTATTTAAACTGACATTGATGGGAACTCAATTTAGGTTGAATTCTAAGGGATTGGGAACAGGGTCATCTGGATTCATGCGTTTGTATACTGAGAGTTTTGGAGATATAAAAATCCCTTTACCGTCAATAAAAGAACAGCTAGAAATTAATAGCTACATCAAAGAGCAATCAGTAATAATTGATCGGGTAGTTAAAATACAACAACAACAAATAGAAAAACTAAAAGAATACAAAACCATATTAATAAATAGTGCTGTTACCGGTAAGATTAAGATAGAGGGAAATGGTTATGACACTTGAACGTAGTCAAGAATACTTACTCTCATTGCTGCGCGAGTTGACTAAGCTACCTAATGAAACAGAATGGGCTGAATTTAAACATAACAATGACGATCCTAAGTCGATTGGTGAATACATTTCTTCTTTAGCCAATTCTGCGGCTTTGGTGGGCAAGCAATCTGCTTATATGGTATGGGGGATAGATGACGCGTCCCATGAAGTAATAGGAACTAGTTTTTCTCCGTCAACCGCAACTCATAAGCAGCAAGAGTTAGAAAGCTGGTTGTTACAAAAGCTTGTACCTAAAATTCATTTCCGTTTTTTCGAATTTATAATAAATGAAGAAATTCCAGTGGTCATATTAGAAATACAAGCTGCAAGTCATACGCCGGTTCAGTTTAGTGGTGTTGAGTTTATTCGTGTAGGCTCTTATAAGAAGAAGTTACGAGAATTTCCTGAAAAAGAACGGGGATTATGGCGCGTATTTGATCAAGTCCCTTTTGAGTTACAAATGGCTGCTGAAAATGTTTCGGAAGATGATGTTTTAAAGTTGTTAGATTATCCCGCCTATTTCGATTTAACCGATCAACCACTTCCAGAAGGTAGGCAAGGAATATTATCTGCACTGTCGGCAGATAAGCTGATTAAAGTAAGTGATAACGGTCAGTGGCATATTTTAAACTTAGGAGCCATCTTGTTTGCAAAACGTTTACAAGATTTTGACTCGCTCACACGTAAGGCAGTTCGTCTGATCTTGTACAAAGGAAATAGTAAGCTAGAAACCATTAGAGAATTAGAAGGCGCAAAAGGTTACGCGGTTGGTTTTGAAAATTTAATTGATAATTTAAAAACACTGCTGCCTTCTAACGAAGAAATTGGTAAAGCTTTTAGGACAGAAGTACCTATGTACCCCGAGCTGGTTCTTCGAGAGTTAGTTGCCAACGCCATTATCCATCAGGATTTTAATTTAACTGGCACAGGACCAATGATCGAACTTTTTGAAAGCCGATTGGAAATTACCAACCCGGGTGTTCCATTAGTGGACACTCAGCGCTTTATTGGTACACCTCCACCAAGCAGAAATGAAGCCCTGGCGTCTTTTATGCGGCGCATAGGTATTTGCGAGGAACGGGGAAGTGGGATCGTTAAAGTTATTACTGAAACAGAAGTTTATCAATTGCCAGCGCCGATTTTTGAACAGACCGACCAGCATACGCGAGTAATATTGTTCGCCCATAAAGATTACAAAGATATGGATGTAGAGGCTAGGACAAGAGCTTGTTATCAGCATTGTTGTTTAAAATACGTTAATAAGGAGCCAATGAACAACGCATCGGTTAGAGGGCGTTTTGGTATTGAAGAGCATAACAAAGCTCAAGCTTCAAATGTGATACGTGATGCCATTAAATCTGGAGTAATACGAGCTTATGATCCGTCAGTAGGCCCAAAAAGCCGCAGGTATGTTCCATTTTGGACATAACTTTGTTGATGGTTTGTTGATTCTTGCTTGATTTTTAATACTTTTTATGTTGTTTGTTACTGTAATAGATTGATTTTACAGTATTTATTTTTGTTGATGGTTTGTTGATTGGTGGTGGATAAATCTTATTGGACGCTCATTTGACTGGAGTTTTGCGGAGCTTCTGTCAGGCTCTAACTACTTTGTGGAGTCTAAAATAACAAATAGGCTCCACAAAATAGTTTGTTGCGGGTGTAGACTCCATAAACAATTGCTAGTAAAACAGGTGATTCTTAGTAAAATCGAAGAAAAATTGCAAAAACATTAATAATTACAACTAATTATAGAAACGGAATTTAAACAGGGACTAATTGAGTATGGTAAGCCAAACCAATGAACAAGCCTTAGAAGCAGCAATAGAAAAATACCTGACGGGGACTTGTTTAGAAGACATAAAGAGAGCTGTAGGTTATCAAGAGCCTACATATAACCCCAACCTTTACCAAATAGGTATGGCACCTGATTTTAATGCTCAATACGCTATTGACGAAAAATTCTTCTGGGAGTTTCTGAAAAATACACAAAAAGAAGAACTTGAAAAAATAGAACGCAATAGCCCAAATGACTGGCAACGAAAAATATTAGAGCGTTTTGATCGTTTGATCAAAAAACATGGCATTCTGCATTTATTGAAAAAAGGATTAAGTGTTGATGATGCCCATTTTAACCTGATGTATCCCGCACAGCTTGCAAGCAGTAGTGAACAAGTAAAACAAAACTTTCAATCCAATATATTTAGCAGCACACGACAAGTTCGTTATTCACTAGCAAACCCCTTACAAGAAATTGATATGGTGCTGTTTATTAATGGTATCGCTTTGGTTACGCTTGAGTTAAAGAATGCCTGGACAGGGCAAACCGCACGTTATCACGGTCAAAATCAGTACAGAAAGGACCGAGATACAAGCCAGCCATTATTAAATTTTTGCCGTTGCTTGGTACATATGACGGTAGATACCGATGAAGTCTATATGACCACTAAATTAGCCGGTAAAAGCACATTCTTTTTACCGTTTAATAAAGGTTATAATAAGGGGCAAGGCAATCCACCTAATCCTGATGGACACAAAACAGCTTATCTCTGGCAAGATATTTTTACCAAAGAAAGTCTTACAAATATCATTCAACACTTTGTTCGTCTAGATGGCAGCAGTAAAGATCCGTTAAATAAAAGGACGCTATTCTTCCCTCGCTATCAGCAATTAGATGTGGTTCGAAAACTAATCAAACATGCATCAGAGTACGGAGCAGGCCAAACCTATTTAATACAACATTCTGCAGGTTCCGGAAAATCAAACTCTATCACCTGGGCTGCTTACCAGTTAATTGAAACTTATCCTGTTAGCGACAGTGTGCCAGGCAGTAAAGGCATTGATCAGCCATTATTTGATTCAGTGATAGTGGTAACCGATAGGCGATTATTGGATAAACAACTACGCAATAACATCAAAGATTTTTCTGAAGTAAAAAATATCGTCGCACCAGCTCATAAATCATCAGAGTTAAAAGCCGCATTAGAAAGCGGTAAGAAAATCATTATCACTACGATCCAGAAGTTCCCATTTATCATAGATGGTATTAGTGATTTAAGTGATAAACGTTTCGCCGTTATTATTGACGAAGCTCACAGCTCTCAAAGTGGTTCAGCGCATGACAATATGAATCGTGCTATGGGCAAAGATGAAGTCGACGATGCCCAAGACAAAGTATTGCAAGCTATGAAGTCTCGTAAAATGCGTGGTAATGCCTCTTACCTTGCTTTTACCGCAACACCTAAAAATACTACTCTTGAAAAATTCGGCCAAAAACAACCCGATGGTAGTTTTGAGCCTTTCCATTTGTATTCAATGAAGCAAGCGATTGAAGAGGGATTTATCCTTGATGTGCTTGCGAACTACACGACTTATAAAAGCTATTATGAAATAGAGAAATCAATTAGTGAAAATCCACTGTTTGACAGTAAAAAGGCACAAAAGAAATTACGAGCCTTTGTTGAGAGCAGTCAGCAGACAATAGATATTAAGGCTGAAATCATGCTTGATCATTTCATTCCTCAGGTGGTTAATGCTAAAAAACTAAGAGGAAAAGCAAAAGGCATGGTGGTTACCCAAAATATTGTTACCGCTATTCGTTATTACAAAGCCATTAATCAGTTGTTAGAAAAACAAGGTAATCCGTTTAAAGCGATCATTGCATTTTCTGACACAAAGAAGGTCGACGGTATTGATTATACCGAAGCAGAAATGAACGGTTTTGCTGAAAATAATACTGCAGAAATGTTTGACAAAAATTATGTCGGGAAAGTGAAACCTAAAGGTGTTAATGAAGATGAAAATCGTTTGTTGATTGTCGCCAATAAATACCTAACAGGATTTGATCAACCTAAATTATCGGCTATGTACGTAGATAAAAAATTACAGCATGTATTAGCGGTACAGGCGTTATCTAGACTAAATCGCTCAGCCCCTAAGTGGGGAAAGAAAACAGAGGATCTATTTATTTTAGATTTTTTCAATTCGGTGGATGACATTAAAAATGCTTTCGATCCTTTTTATACCGCTACAAGTTTGACTGAAGCGACGGATGTTAATGTATTACACGATATTAAAGACGCCCTTGATGATGTTGGTGTGTATGAATGGTATGAGGTAGAAGATTTCGTTAAACGTTACTTTGACGAGGAAGACGCACAAGCATTAAGCCCAATCATAGATATTGCTGCTGCTCGTTTTAACTCGGAACTAGAGCTAGAAAATAATGACAAAGTGGATTTTAAAATCAAAGCCAAACAGTTTGTAAAAATATACGGACAAATGGCTTCCATAATGCCTCACGAAATAGTCAATTGGGAAAAATTGTTCTGGTTTTTGAAATTCTTGATCCCTAAGCTAAAGATAAAAGATCCGCATGCTGACTTATTGGACGAACTTCTTAACTCCGTGGATTTGTCTTCCTACGGTTTACAAAGGGTAAAACTGAACCATTCTATCGGTTTAGATGATTCAGAAGCAGAACTAGACCCGCAAAATCCCAATCCACGAGGTGCTCATGGAGACGGAGAGGTAAGAGATCCTCTTGATGAGATTATTCGAAACTTTAATGAACGCTGGTTTCAAGGATGGAGTGCTACACCGGAAGAGCAAAGAATCAAATTCATTAATATTGCCGAATCAATTCAAGAACACCCTGATTATGATAGTAAGTATAAAAATAATTTAGACCCCCATAATCGCGAGTTAGCTTTCGAAAAAATCTTAAAAGACGTTATGTTAAGGCGTCGAAAAGAAGAGCTTGAGCTATATAAATTATACGCTAGTGATTCAGCCTTTAAAGCCTCGTGGGTGCAGAGTTTGCAGAATGTGACGGAGCATGGGTTAGGTAGTAAGTGATAAAGGATTAATTTGAGACAGGGGATAATTAGATGGATAAGGAAAGAAAAATCGCACTATTAATTGATTGCGACAACGTAAGTTACAAATCAATCGACGGTGTTATCAATGAACTAGCCAAATACGGCGCGGTAAACATCCGTAGAGCTTACGGGGATTGGAAAAGTCCTCAACTACAAGGATGGGAAGAAAAGCTCCATCCCTTCGCAATAACCCCTATTCAGCAATTCGCCTATACCAAAGGCAAAAATGCTACAGACGCCAAAATGATCATCGAAGCGATGGATCTGCTTTACACCCAAGATCTTGATGCCTTCGCGCTTATGACCAGCGATAGTGATTTTACACCGTTAGTCAGTCGTATTCTGACCGGAGGCTTAAAAGTATACGGATTTGGAGAGAAGAAAACACCTACACCATTTATCGATTCTTGTTCACAATTTATTTTCATTGAAAAACTAATCGAAGTCGAAGTTAATGAGTCGGCTCCAGAGGACACTGACAAAACCAAGACTAAAAAACTCCATGGCAGCCGGTTACGAAAAGACGCATGGTTGGTGAAAACTCTTAAGAAGGCTGTTGAACAAACTATCGAAGATGACGGTTGGTCTCATCTCGGGCAGGTAGGGAAATACATTTCTAACAACACTTCTTTTTCTCCGATTAATTACGGATACAAAAAGCTCAGTGAAATTATTAAGACAATCGGGTTGTTCAATATTGAGATGAGAAAAAATGATTCGACAATGTATGTGAGAATTCAACGGAAATAGTTGATTCATAGATAATTGATTGTTGATATGCATAAAAATCTTAGCGTCAAAAAAATAAAAATTATTTCGGCTGATTTAATTTGTTACCCCAGCGTTTCCCCAATAAAAAAGGGTTAGCGCCTACTACGGTGCTAACCCCCTCTAAATTCTTGATAAACAAGAATAATAATGGTGGCCCGGAACAGAATTGAACTGTTGACACAAGGATTTTCAGTCCTCTGCTCTACCGACTGAGCTACCAGGCCACTGGTGTTGAAACTCTCTTAAAAGCTTAGCTAGTTCGCTGCCCTCAAGAGCGCGCTATTAAACTAGGATCGGGTTTTAATGTCAAGCGAGATATCGGATATTTGCCATAATTTTCTATTATCGTTAGAGAAAGCTATCTCGCTCCATCAACTTTTCTCAGGCACAAATCCTTCCACTTCATCATAATCACCGCCAAACAGGAATTTTTCCATTTCACCTTTTAAATATTCACGGCTTTTGGCATCGGCCAAACTCAGGTGCTTTTCATTGATTAACATGGTTTGATGTTTTATCCATAGTTTCCAGCCTTCGTCGCAAATATTTTCTAATATTCGTTGGCCCAAATCACCGGGAACAGGAGCAAAGGCCATAGGCGAGCCTTCTTTTTGCAATTTTTGACAATAAACCATTCTACTTCTCTTTGATTTTAAAATGTTGGTAAAGGAACTTTTTGATCGGTGTTGGTAAAGCTAACTTGGTTAAATCACCGATATTATGCCATGCAAGTGTAGAATTATCTTCTACTCTGTTAGTACTTAAGCCATTTATAACATCGACCTTCAAGTGAAAATGGCTAAAGGTATGCTTGAATTTGTCAACCAAAACCGGATTTTTTGGTGGATTCGCTTCTTCAGGTAGGCTCCACAGTCCTCCCCAAATTCCTGTTGGAGGTCTTTTTATCAGCTGCAACTGACCGTTTTTATTGAGAGTTAATAACATCGTCGCTTGCTTAGTCGGTATCTTTTTACGGGGTTTACGATGGGGGTACTCTTTTGTTTTACCCTGCAGATTAGCCAAGCAACTATTGCACAAAGGGCATTCCTCACACCGCGGATTAGCACGATTACAAATATCGGCCCCTAAATCCATCATTGCCTGATTAAAATCGCCGGTGTGAGTTTTCGGCGTGTATTTTCGGGAAATCTGCCAGAGCGCTTTACTGACCTGACCGTTGCCGTACCATCCTTCTACCAGAAAGACTCGCGCCAGCACCCGTTTAACATTACCGTCTAATATGGCTTCAGGCAGCCCATAAGCGAGCGATAATATGGCTCCGCCTGTTGATTCACCGATGCCGGGTAATTCCACCATCGATTTAATATCTGAAGGAAATTCTCCCTTATGTCGCTCAACCACCATTTTTGCACAAGTGTGCAAATTTCGGGCGCGAGAATAATAGCCAAGCCCCGCCCAATGGTGTAAAACGTCGTCTATATCCGCCTTTGCCAGTGCCTCAACCGTAGCAAACGAGCTTATAAATTTAAGATAATAGGGGATTACCGTTTTGACTTGAGTCTGTTGCAGCATGATTTCTGACACCCACACGCTGTAGGCAGATTTATTTTGCTGCCACGGCAAATCCTTACGGCCGTGGTGGTCATAAAATTTAAGGATTTTTTTACTGAATTGGGTGGTTGTAATTGTTTTCAAATATTTTTCGCGGCGGGGACGCGCGCTCCTACCATTTCTTAGAACTTAGAACTTAGAACTTAGAACTTTCAAATAATATCGTAATAATATGGAATAAATAACGACAAGGTAATCCACATGAGCACCACCAGCGGAACCCCAATACGGATAAAATCAGAAAAATGATAACCACCGGCATTCATCACCAGTAGATTAGTCTTGTAGGCCATGGGCGTAGCGTAGCTGAAATTAGCGCCAAATAATACTGCGATAACAAATGGCTCTGGCGATAAATTTAACTGGGTTGCCACGCTAATGGCAATCGGTGTACCGATAACCGCAGCCGCATTATTGGAAACGATATTGGTTAAAATGGCAAGCAGTAACATCAGCCCACTCAGTATAAACGCTGGGTGCCATCCCGCAGTGGAATACAAAAATACTTCCGCCAGATAGTCCGCGCCACCAGTTTTTAGCAGCGCGTCACCAAGCGCCAAACTGGCGACAACAATTAATATAACCTGAGTGCTCAGGGCTCTGCCAGCGTCGACCCAATTGATACATCGAGTGGTCAGCAAAAGTAATACGCCGACCAGTGCACTGATCGCAATCGGTAAGATACCCAGCGCAGCCACGCCAACAATACCAAGCATGATCATTAACGCGACCGGGGCTTTGGACGTGTGGGGCAGATCAGTGGTGGCGTCCAAAATCAAAAAGTCGCCTTTTTTCTTCATTTCGGCAATTTTATCGCGGGAACCCTGGACTAATAAAATATCTCCCACATGCAATGAAATGCTGCCGAGTTTTTTAAATAGGTCGACTTCTTTACCTTCGCGATGTAATGCCACTGCAACCAGCGAATATTGGTCGACAAATCGAATATTTTTTAAGGTCGAACCCGCCAGTGGTGAGCCTGGCGCCACGATAACCTCTACTAGTTGTTGATCGTCTGCAGTAAGCGGGTGCTCTTCATCGATTTGCTGTTTACCGACAAATAATTTTGCCTGCAGTACTTTTTCAAAATCCTTCAGGTTTTCAGCGGTATCAGATACTCGCACTTTATCACCGGCGTGCAAAATCACATCGGGCATCGGCATAATGCGTATATCAGAACTAGTGCCGGTACGTTGTATTCTTTCGACTTTCAACAAACCATCACAATGATCGATAATTTCAGCCAGGGTTTTGCCTACCGAAAAGCCTTCTTCGTCTATGGTCAGGTGGGCGGTAAATATTCGAGGCGCTTCGCTCTCTAGTGCTGATTGACGTTCTGGCAACATTTTAGGAGCGACCAACCATAGATAAACAATGGCAACACTGCCGGCGACTAGTGCCGGTACCGCAAAATCAAATAGACCCATGCGCGCCATGCCTTGTTCGGAAGCAACTGCCACCACTAGTAAGTTGGTCGATGTTCCCACAGTGGTCGACATACCGCCTACCAAGGTGGCAAAACCCATAGGCATTAACAAGCCTGATGGAGAGGTATTGGTCCTGACTGCAACGCTAATCAATATTGGTAACATGAGTACTACTATTGGCGTGTTATTCATAAACGCCGATAAAATGCCTGAAACCACTAAAGTGATCAGCAAAGAAAAAGTGGGACTGATCCGCCACAGCTTGCCTAACAAGCGGCCAACCGGCTCTAGTGCGCCGGTCCTGACCAGTCCCTGTCCAGCGATCATTAGTGCGCAAACTGCAATTAAAGCTTCATGACCAAATCCGAAGAAAAATTCAATCGATTCTAAATGATCACCGGTTTTAGAGACAAAAGGAAAAATTTCAAAACCTACTGCCAGCAAAATCAACACGCCAAGGCAACTCGATTCAAGCCGAATATCTTCCCGTCGGAATAAATAGAGGGCAACACCGGTAAGCAAAAGGACCGCCAGGGCGTGATAATTGGGTATAGATGGGAACATCGAGTGTTGATAGTCCGTAATTTATGGGCAACAATACTAAAACTAGCATTTTTTGGCAATTGGTCAATCTATTATTTGAGATTTTTTAGTGCTAGATCGATATAATCCCGCACGTCAATGTTAATTAATGGTTGGTTTGTGCAGGATTTAAAACGAAAAATAAGGAGCTTTGTGAAGCGAGAAGGTCGGATGACCGCTGGCCAAACGCTCGCTTATGAAACAATGATGCCGATTTATGGGGTCGAATATCAAGAACGACTTTTGGATTTTTCTACCCTTTTTGCTAATGATGGCCCGCTCAGTATCGAAATTGGCTTTGGTATGGGGGCTTCCCTGGTCGAACAGGCGGCGCGTTATCCAGAACGGAATTATATTGGGATTGAAGTGCATCGGCCTGGCGTCGGTTCATTGCTGGTCAAAATGAAGGAGACTGGCATTACCAATATCAGGGTTATTTCACATGACGCAGTAGAAGTACTAACCGATATGGTGGCCAACACTTCAATCGAACTCCTCCAGCTGTTTTTCCCCGATCCCTGGCACAAAAGAAAGCACCATAAACGCCGTATTGTTAATCCGGAATTCGTGCAGTTGCTACATCGCAAAATTAAAAATGACGGTCATTTTCATATGGCGACCGATTGGCAGGATTACGCTCAACATATGCTTAAAGTGATGCAGACTGCGGACGGCTGGATAAACTGTTCAACTAGCAATGATTATATCCCTAAACCAGAAAACCGGCCGGTAACCAAGTTTCAAAAACGCGGCGAAGGTCTTGGTCATGGCATGTGGGATCTGATGTTTAAAAGAATGGAGATAACAGGAGAGAAGAAAAGTAAATGATTAAGCAACTAAGTGTGGTCGAAGCGGCTGAAATGATCGCTAAAGAAAATCCTTTGATTGTCGATATTCGAGATCCAGCCAGTTTTGATAATGGCCATATTGAACATGCGGTCAGAGTGGATAATGAGAACTTCCAATCTTTTGTTGATTCGGCAAACAAGGACAGACCACTAATTGTCTGTTGTTATCACGGTAATTCCAGCCAATCGGCCACAGACACTTTTAATAGTTTTGGTTTTGATGGGCACAGTTTACAAGGTGGGATGAGCGCCTGGGTGTTGTCTCAATCAGTTGTCAGCTCCTAAGTATTTGTTCTATTTACGATCTTTACCCAATGACTCGTTTTTTTGAATTTGACGCTAAATCAGGGAATATTAGCAAACACTAAATTAGTTTTACCTTAATTTCTGATTATGTGGGGATTATGGGTAAATAGATTGCTTCATTGGGCGGGGTTTGAGAAAATACGCCCCGTTCAAAATACCCCCTTTTTATACCGCTATTTAACTTTAGGAGTATTTATGTCGTCTCGTTTTCAGTTGGCTAATGCCATTCGAGCATTAAGTATGGATGCAGTTCAAAAGGCTAATTCGGGCCACCCTGGCGCCCCTATGGGCATGGCCGACATTGCGCAAGTGGTATGGGGTGATCACCTCAAGCACAATCCAAACAACCCCGAGTGGGTTAATCGTGATCGATTTGTGCTGTCCAATGGTCATGGTTCAATGTTGATTTATTCACTGCTTCATTTGACGGGCTATGCACTTTCTATCGACGACATTAAAAATTTCAGACAGTTACACTCCAAAACCCCAGGACATCCTGAGTTAGGTTATGCCCCCGGTGTAGAAACCACCACGGGGCCGCTCGGTCAAGGGATTGCCAATGGAATAGGTATGGCAATAGCAGAAAGAACCTTGGCGGCTCAGTTTAATCAACCGGGTTACGATATTATCGATCACCGGACTTATGTGTTTACTGGTGATGGTTGCCTGATGGAAGGGATTTCTCATGAAGTCTGTTCGCTTGCAGGCACTATGGGATTGGGCAAATTAACTGTATTTTATGATGATAACGGTATTTCAATCGATGGAGATGTTAAGGGTTGGTTCACCGATGATACGGTAAAACGTTTTCAGGCCTATGGCTGGCAGGTACTTGCTGGTGTTGATGGACACGATAGTGAAGCCATTGAACTGGCAGTACAAAAAGCCAAAGCAGAAACAAATCGTCCTACCTTAATTTGTTGCAAGACCACCATCGGTTTTGGATCGCCCAATAAAGGCGGTAAAGAATCCTGCCATGGCGCGCCACTGGGCAACGAAGAAATTGAGATGGTTAGACAAGAACTTGACTGGCCGCATGCCGCTTTTGAAATTCCTCAGGAAATAATGGATGGTTGGGATGCCCGTGAACAAGGCCAAAAATTAGAGAGTGACTGGAATGATCAGTATGTAGTTTATACCGAAGTTTATCCAGAATTAGCCGCAGAATTAAGCCGTCGACTAAATGGTCGCCTTAGCGCAGGTTTTGCCGCCACGGCTAAAACCTATATTGAAGCAACCCAAGAGGCCAGTGAAAAAATCGCTACCCGTAAAGCCTCACAAAATGCCATTCAGGCCTTTGCTAGTGAAATGCCCGAGTTTATTGGCGGATCCGCTGACCTGGCCGGTTCCAATTTGACTAAATGGAAAGAAACTAAAGTGATTGACGCGAGCGATGCCAGCGGAAATTATATTAATTACGGTGTGCGTGAATTTGGCATGTGCGCGATTATGAATGGGATTAAATTGCACGGCGGTTTTGTCCCCTTTGGCGGCACTTTCTTAATGTTTATGGAATATGCGCGTAATGCTATTCGCATGGCGGCATTAATGAAAGTACAGGCAATTTACGTATTTACTCATGATTCAATCGGTCTAGGTGAAGATGGCCCGACCCACCAACCGGTAGAACAAATCGCTTCTATGCGGAGCACACCAAATCTAATTAACTGGCGTCCTTGTGATGCGACCGAAACGGCTGTTGCCTGGAAAATGGCGATCCTAAACAAAACCGGCCCAACCGCGCTAATTTTAACCCGTCAAGGATTACCCGGCCAATCTCGTTCTGAGAATCAGTTGGCACTGATCGAAAAGGGCGGTTACGTATTGCAGGACGGTGGTGAGCAGCCTGAACTAACCATTATTGCTACCGGATCAGAAGTTGAACTGGCGATGCAAGCGGCGAATCAATTGAAAGGATATAATGTCCAGGTTGTGTCCATGCCAAGTTGTGAGTTATTTGATGCCCAAGATGCCGAATATAAGGCTCAGGTATTGCCTTCCAGCGGAAAACGCATGGCGATCGAAGCGGCTACCGGTGATCTCTGGTATAAATATGTCGGTCTCGATGGGGCCGTTATTTCAATGGATCAATTCGGTGAGTCGGCTCCAGCTGACCAGTTATTTAAACATTTCGGATTTACTGTTGAAAATGTTGTTGAGAAAGCAACCGCATTACTAAGTTAAAAGATTATTTCCATTCTTAGGTGTGGAATTTTATCTAATTGATAACAAAAGAACCCTCTCCCAGAGGGAGAGGGGGTTTAGTTCCTTCCCCTTGGAACGGATGTAGGTCATTAGGGCACCAAAAGTAGGCGCTCTTAGGCGATGCAGGAGCAATTGCCAAGGGTTCCCTCAGGGGACCTACTTTTGGTAGGGAGAGGTCGAAAAGCCAGTTTACAATCTGATCCCGGAAGGTGAACAGGCTAATTTTTGATTATTCGCTGAATAATTAAGTAAAATATTAGGAAATTTTAGAATGACAGTTAAAGTTGCAATTAATGGCTATGGTCGTATTGGACGCATGGTTTTACGAGCCATCTACGAATACAACCGTGAAGATGAAATAAAAGTGGTCGCGATCAATTCATCTCACCCTATCCCGACTAATGTTCACTTAACCAAATACGATTCAACTCATGGTCGTTTTGAGGCGAATGTGCGTTTTGACGAAGAAAACATGTACGTCAATGAAGACAAAATAGCGATGCTCGCCGATCGTAATCCAGAAAATCTTAAGTGGAGCGATTATGATGTTGATATCGTTCTGGAATGTACCGGTCATTTTAAAGATCGTGAAGGTGCATCTAAACATTTTGTCGGCGGCGCCAAGAAAGTTCTTATTTCTTCTCCTGGAGGCGATGATATTGACGCAACAGTTGTTTTTGGTGTGAACGACGATGTGATCAAAGCAGAACATACCATAATTTCCAATGCTTCTTGCACCACCAATTGTCTGGCGCCACTTGCTAAGGCGTTGCACGAAGGCATCGGCATCAAAAAGGGTCTGATTAATACCATCCATGCGTATACCAATGATCAAATGTTGATTGATAATCAACATAAAGATCTGCATCGCTCACGTGGCGCTGCAACTTCCATCATTCCGACTAAAACTGGGGCGGCTAAAGCGGTTGGCTTAGTATTACCGGAATTACTCGGTAAAATGCACGGTTTCGCACTAAGGGTTCCTACCGCAAATGTGTCAGTGGTCGATTTAACCTTTGATGCAGCCAGAGAAACCACCGTAGAAGAAGTCAATGCTATTGTCAAAGCGGCATCTGACGGTATTGTTTTAGATTATAACGACGAGCCTTTGGTTTCGATTGATTTTAATCATATGCCAGCCTCTTCAATATTTGACGCCACCCAAACCAGAGTGAACGGAAATCTGGTGAAAGTCTTAGCATGGTATGACAACGAATGGGGTTTTAGTTGCCGAATGATTGATGTTGCGCTGGCAATGATGGCAGCGGAATAAATTAAAAAACAGGTGCTAAATAGCAGTTCCTAATTAGTATTCACTTTACTGAAATCAACAACATCCCTCTCCCAGAGGGAGAGGGGGTAAAAGTCCCCTCCCCTTGGAAGGGGATGGCCTAGGAATTCCTACATGGATGTAGGCCAGTAGGGCACCAAAAGTAGGCGCTCTTAGGCGATGCATATGTCCAGGGATGGACGGTAGTAGAACAACGCAGGAGCAGTTGTCGAGGAGCAATTGCCGAGAGGTCGAAAGGTTTCAGGTTATAATAAATCTTCCAATAGTAGGTTTGATGCCATTTAGGAACACTTATTAAGATCCTAGGTAATAAGTGCTAAATTTTAACAAGGAAAGTTTCGAGGCTTCCCGACCTACAAAGATCTTATTTGATTTTTTATTCAGGAATAAATAATGTCAGTTTTAAGAATGTCAGATCTAGATTTAAACGGCAAACGAGTGCTGATCCGTGAAGATCTAAATGTGCCTTTTAAAGACGGAAAGATCACGTCCGATGTACGCATTCAAGCGGCATTGCCGACGATTAAATTAGCCTTGGAAAAAGGTGCAAAAGTGATGGTGATGTCTCACCGTGGGCGACCGACTGAAGGCGAATTAACTGAGCAAGATTCGATGGTTGCGATCGTTGAGTACATGCAACCGCTACTTGATGTGCCTGTTACGTTAGTGTCTGATTATCTTGACGGGGTTGATGCTAAACAAGGTGAAGTCGTGGTTTTTGAAAACGTGCGATGTAACAAAGGTGAAAAAGCCAACGACGACGATTTGTCCAAAGCTTACGCCGCTCTTTGCGATATATTTGTAATGGACGCCTTTGGAACCGCTCATAGGGCGCAAGCATCCACTCATGGTGTCGCCAAATTTGCACCGATTGCTTGTGCTGGACCATTGTTAGCCGGTGAATTAGATGCATTAGGCAAAGCACTCGATAACCCCGCTCGACCGATGGTTGCGATAGTTGGTGGTGCGAAAGTATCGACCAAACTAACGGTTTTGGAATCCTTATCGGGAATTGTTGATCAATTAATCGTTGGTGGCGGAATTGCGAACACTTTTATTGCTTCCGAAGGTCATCCAGTTGGAAAATCGCTGGTAGAAATGGATCTTGTTGATAATGCAAAAAAACTGAGTGCAGCTGCTATTAAAAATAACCGTGAGATTCCAAAAACTGTCGACGTTGTAGTCGGCAAAGAATTTTCTGAATCAACGCCTGCTACACTAAAATCGGTCACTGAAGTGAATGACGATGATATGATTTTTGATATTGGTCCACAGACTGCGGATTATCTTTGTGATATTTTAGCCAAAGCTGGCACCATTGTCTGGAACGGCCCGGTAGGTGTATTTGAATTCGAACAGTTTTCAAAAGGTACTGAAAAAATAGCTCGTGCAATAGCCGACAGTCCGGCATTTTCGATCGCTGGCGGAGGAGATACTTTGGCAGCCGTGGATCAATTTGGTATCACCAATCAAATATCTTACATATCAACCGGCGGCGGAGCATTCCTGGAATTTTTGGAAGGCAAAAAATTACCAGCAGTGGAAATACTTGAGCAACGAGCCGCTGAAAAATAAAAGATAAGACCCTATTTACCGTGGAGGTACGGAGTTTTAAAGACTATAGATTGTTTTTCTCTGTTACTCCGTACCCACAGCATTTGCTTCGCTCACGGGGCAAGCTTTGGTGAAATATTTTTTGAATTAGAAAATTATAGTATACAAATAATGGAGAAGACATAATGGCATTAATATCAATGAGGCAAATGCTTGACCATGCGGCAGAATTTCAATACGGCGTTCCAGCGTTTAATGTTAATAATATGGAACAAATGCGGGCCATAATGGAAGCGGCAAATCAAACCGATAGCCCGGTTATTGTGCAAGGTTCTGCTGGCGCAAGAAAATATGCGGGAGCACCTTTTTTACGCCATTTAATTCTGGCGGCGATCGAAGAGTTTCCCCATATTCCTGTGGTAATGCATCAAGATCACGGCACCAGCCCTTCGGTTTGCCAACGATCTATCCAACTTGGTTTTTCATCAGTGATGATGGATGGTTCCTTAATGGATGACGGCAAGACCCCTGCCAGTTACGAATATAACGTGGAAGTGACCAAACGTACGGTTGAAATGGCACATGCTTGCGGCGTTTCTGTGGAAGGTGAACTCGGTTGTTTAGGCTCGCTGGAAACCGGAGAAGCCGGTGAAGAAGACGGTATCGGTGCGGAAGGAATATTAACTATGGATCAAATGCTAACCGATCCAGAAGAGGCAGCAGATTTTGTGGCTAAAACTCAAGTCGACGCGTTGGCGATTGCTATTGGGACTTCACATGGTGCATATAAATTCACCCGTCCACCGACAGGCGATATTTTAGCCATCAGTCGGGTTAAAGAAATTCATAAGCGTTTACCTAACACTCATCTAGTGATGCACGGTTCATCATCGGTTCCTCAGGAATGGTTAAAAGTTATCAATGAGTTTGGTGGTGAGATGCCAGAAACTTACGGTGTACCAGTCGAAGAAATTTGTGAAGGTATTAAATACGGCGTACGTAAAATCAATATTGATACTGACTTACGATTAGCTTCTACCGGGGCAGTGCGAAGATTCCTGGCTCATAATCCAACTAATTTTGATCCACGTAAATTCTTGCAAGCTTCTACCGAAGCAATGAAAGATATCTGTGTGGCGCGTTATGAAGCTTTTGGTACCGCCGGTCAGGCCAGTAAAATTAAACCGGTCTCTTTGGAAACCATGTTTGAGCGTTACGCGAGTGGTGAACTGGACGCACAAATCAATTAGGTGATCGTTAGTCATTGTTGTAATAGAGCGCAACGTGGCATCATGAAAATTTTGTGATGCCCAATTTCTTGTATTTACTATGATAATCTCAATTGATAAAAATAAGAATATTGCTTGTGGCTAGAAACATAGGAGACAATATATTTTC
>CAZOBX010000035.1:0-11181 GCA_964578045.1 uncultured Kangiella sp.
GAATGAGTCTAAGTAAGTTTAATTAATTGTCTTGAGAATGGTTAAAAAGAGTTCAAATTCAAGATCAGGTATGCCATTTTTGAGAATAGGATTAATAGCTGAAAAGTATAAGCATAACTTGCAATGCTCTGTTACCTTTTCTATTCTAGGATGGCTTCTCAGTGGTATTATGCGCTTACTTTGAGTTTAGGTTGAATTTTATTGAATATGCTAGATCAAATTAGAATTGTTCTTTCCCATACTACTCACCCGGGAAATATTGGAGCGACCGCGCGAGCAATGAAAGTTATGGGCTTATCCCAGTTGGCTTTAGTTAATCCAGCCAAATACCCGAGTGCAGAAGCAACCGAAAGAGCTTCCAAAGCCTCAGATATTCTCTCCAACGCTGTGGTCTATCAAGACATCCATCAGGCAATTTCAGATTGCCGCTTAATTGTGGGTGCGAGTGCGCGGACTCGTAGTTTACCAAGTAGATTAGTGACGCCGCGCGAACTAGTCACTCTTATTAAGGACAACCTGGAAAATATGCCGATCGCCCTATTATTTGGTACTGAAAATTCAGGACTCACCAACGATGAATTGCACCTTTGTCATCATCAAGTCTATATTCCGACTAATCCTGACTATTCATCCTTGAATTTGGCCTCAGCGGTACAATTAATAAGCTATGAAATGCGATTGGCTTTTTCTGAAATGCAACAATTACCGGCGCAACGAGTCACAGCTAACGAGCAACGAATATCCAGAGAGCAACTGGATGGTTTATTGGCCCATTTCGAAAAAGTAATGAGCGATACCGGCTATTTGAATACTGATCATCCTAAACAAATAGACAATCGCATGAGCCGTCTATTAAGCAAAGCAGAAATAACCGAGAGTGAAAACAGACTACTAAGAGGGTTTCTTTCTTCGATAGAAAGTTCTCTCGGTCGATAAGCGATTTTTTCAAGATTAAATTAGCAGAATTAATTATATGTTTGAACGAATAAAAGAAGATATTAGCAGTGTTTTTGAACGTGATCCAGCGGCCAGAAATACCTGGGATGTTTTAACCAACTATCCCGGTCTACATGCTGTCTGGTGGCACCGTCTTTCACATCGTTTGTGGAAAAACAATTGGTATTGGCTAGCGAGAACAATATCTACCTTTGCCCGTTGGTTAACCGGAGTGGAAATACACCCTGGTGCCAGGATTGGCCGACGTTTTTTTATCGATCATGCTATGGGCGTAGTCATTGGTGAGACTGCCATTATAGGCGATGATTGTACCCTTTATCATGGAGTGACTTTAGGAGGAACTTCCTGGGACTCTGGTAAACGCCACCCGACTTTAGAAGACAATGTAGTCATCGGAGCGGGCGCTAAAATATTGGGGCCAATTACCTTAGCTAGAGGCTGCCGGGTAGGATCAAATGCGGTTGTGACTAAGGATGCCCCGCCCGGCTCAACGGTTATAGGTATTCCCGGACATATCATTGATCCAAATTGCAGAAAAGGTAATACTCATCGAGAGCGAGTCGAGCAACTGATCGGGTTTGAAGCTTATGGTGAAAGTCAAAAATGTTATGATCCGGTAGCGCAAGTGATCAGTAGTATTCTGGATCATTCGCGAGCTGTCGATAATCAATTAGGCTTATTGTTGAAGGCTTTGTCTAATAAAGGCATCGACATCCAAAAACTGGATTTGCCTGGCATCAATGCAAGCGATTTTTTTGATGGAATGACTGTTGAAACACCAGCCGAGAATGATTCTAAAACCCATTAATACATTTTTATAAAATTAAGTAGACCTATGAAACCACCAATTTACATGGATTACGCGGCAACCACTCCAGTTGATCCCATTGTCGCCAAGAAGATGATGGACTGTTTGACTATGGATGGCGCATTCGGTAATCCGGCTTCTCGCTCTCATCGTTATGGTTGGCAGGCAGAAGAGCTGGTAGATATTGCTCGTAATCAGGTGGCTGATTTGCTTGGCGCCGATGCGCGCGAAATTATTTGGACCTCCGGTGCAACAGAAGCTGATAATTTGGTGTTAAAGGGAATCGCCGAGTGGCATAATAAAGGTCATATTATTACCAGCGCATTTGAGCATAAAGCGGTGCTTGATAGTTGTGTTTTTTTAGAGAAAAAAGGCTTTGCAGTGACCTATTTAAAGCCGAATTCAAAAGGCCTTATTGAGCCTCAACAGGTTGAGGCTGCTATTTGCGACGAGACAATTTTAGTTTCGATTATGCATGTTAATAATGAAATTGGAACCCTTCAAGACATAAAAGCCATCGGCGAAATTGCCCACTCAAAGCATATACCTTTTCATGTGGATGCGGCTCAAAGTGCCGGTAAAATACCCATCGATTTAAGCGAATTGCCGGTTGACTACATGTCCTTTTCGGCGCACAAAATTTATGGGCCTAAAGGTATGGGGGCGCTGTTTGCTAGAAAGAATCAGCAGCCCAATCTTGAAGCCCAGATACATGGAGGAGGCCATGAGCGAGGCTTGCGCTCAGGTACTTTGGCGCCTCATCAAATTGTTGGTATGGGAGAAGCGTTTGAACTTGCCAGAAAAGAACTTGAACAAAATCCATCCCAGGTGTTGTCACTAAAAAATCGTTTTATCGAAACGGTTTGCCAGATCGACGGGGTACATATTAATGGAGATCTTATACAGAGCGCCCCAGGCATAGTCAATTTAAGGTTTGACTATGTTGATAGCGAAACTTTGATCATGGCTTTCAAAGACATCGCTATTTCATCAGGTTCAGCTTGCACCTCTGCCAGTGTCGAGCCATCTTATGTACTTAAATTGTTAGGTCTAACTGATGAACAAGCACATAGTTCACTGAGATTTTCTTTTGGGCGTTTTAGCAGCATTGAGGACGTCGACACAGCAGCTAAAGTTGTTACCAATGGACTAGAGCGGCTCCGTAGTTTGTCCACTGAATGGGCTGACAGACACTCGTAAATGCTAGCGTGAAAGAGATTATGTGATTGATTATTATTTAACCAATCGCTAATTAGGATTAATATTTGGTGGCAGATAAAAAAAAGTGTATTTTTGTAAAATAATTCAAATAAAGGCTTGTATTTTTTCTGAAAACACGGATAATGCGCTCCGCATCGGGTCGTTAGCTCAGCCGGTAGAGCAGTTGACTTTTAATCAATTGGTCGGGCGTTCGAATCGCCCACGACCCACCATTTTACGAAGAAGGCCATTCAGAAATGAATGGCCTTTTTTTTGTTCGAATTATTATTTCGATTAGCTGTCAATATGTGCTATTGCCGATATTTTTGTCTAGATAGCTTTTATCCGCTAAAATTAAGTTCTGCACTTTCAATCAATATTTTTTGCTGATCCCATTGATGACGAGCTAACATCTATACGAGGAATGAATAATGAAGTGTGTTCTTTTGCTGATAGCCATCTTATTATTTTCATCGGTGTACTCCATTGCGGCCAAAGAAGTCAGGCCATTAAGCAAATCGCTAGTTGAGTCTTTCTTGCTGGTGACTAAAGAAATTGGTGGATTAGGACAAAAATATCCAGAGCTATCCGATTATGCCGGTGGATTTAATGCCGAAAACAAATCAGCAGTGATTAAGTTTTTAAGAGCATCTAGAGCCCACCTGGAAATAGAAAAGATTGTTCAAGCATCCGTTTTTAATGATTTGGAGGAGATTTTTATTTTCTCTGAACGAATATTGGCGATTGGTTATTTTAGTAAGATTAATAATTCTGCTGGCGTGAGTTTACCGCAAACCGAAAAAATATTGCAAACGAACCTGAATAACTTGCGAGCCAATAACGCTTCGGATGCCATCATAGCCAAGGCTGAAAAGACTCTGGACTATATAAAAGCCCAAGTGAAAATTGTGCAACAAAAACTCGAAACCATCAGTGATGAAGATAAGGCCTTTGTTATAGAAAACAACGAATGGCTTAAACAGAAATTTATTGTCCACTGACAAGTCGCCACTTCATTTTATTAACTAATATTCGGTTCAAATACGGCTGACAGTTATCTGGCCAATTCCAGCCAGTTTCACTTGATCAACTACATCAACTAAGACTCCTGTACCAGCACTTTCATCGACTTTTACTAGAATCTGTGCATCGGGATTTTGGCTTAAGGCAATCTCAATATTGGCTTGCACAGCATCTTGAAGGATTAGACGACCAGCGAAAAAGACATCTTCCAACTCGTTAATTTGTATGACTAGCGTATTAGTAACAGTAGTCAGGGTTGGAGTTGGCGATTTACTAGGCTGATCAATCGTAATTCCAGTCTCCTTTACAAAAGAGGTGGTCACAATAAAGAAAATCAACATAATAAACACAATATCCAGCATCGGTGTCATGTCCACTTCAGAAGCCTGATCGGGTTGGCTTATTCGTTTTCGCATATTAGCTCCTCACTCGTAGGTATTTTCTGTATATTACATATGTAACGAATAGGTTACTAGTGCATTTCAATAAAGTCAAACTAATGCTTTAAGAGAAAGCCCATATAAGTGCTGTTTGGGTTTGAATATGTTAAATTCGGAACCCTAGAATATACTAAAATAAAAAAGGCGAATTAGGTGCATAAACGAATATTGGATTTAATGGGGATTATTATTTTTGCGTTATTGAGTTTAACCCTTAACGCTGCCTCTGCAACCGAGCTAAAAACAAAAGCTGAACTTAAAACGAAAAAAAATACACCAATCTGTAGAGCTGTGGCCTTTCTTCGATATAAAAATACCGACGACTTGACCATTTTGTGTCCATAAGCGATAGATATAGCCAGCGAAAACAATTCAGGTAAAAGATTATCTTTTCCCGATTATCCCGCTTTCGAATGGGAATTAAACGAACAAAATGGAAGCAAAGAGAATGAGACATGAAAGAAATATTCGTGATTGATACGCAGGTTGGCCGTTTACAAATTAAAATCGATGAAAATCAGCTGAGCAATATTCAACTCAATTGCCAATCTGATTTGATAGCAGCCCAAACAGCCTTCGGTAAAAAGGTCACCCAGCAATTGAATAATTATTTTGAATCGGCTGAATTCCAGTTTGATTTATCTCTGCTACAAACAGGCACCGAGCACCAATTAAAAGTATGGAATGTTCTTTGTCAAATCCCATCTGGCAGTGTGCTGACTTATGGTCAGCTAGCCAAAAAAATTGGCAGCAGTGCCAGAGCGATCGGCAACGCCTGTCGAAATAACCCTTTACCGATTGTGGTGCCGTGTCATCGGATCGTGGCCGCATCTGATATTGGTGGTTTTTCTGGCGCGCAACAAGGCGTGCTTCTGGAAATAAAACGTAATTTACTTAACCATGAAGGTTTATCTTTTTGAGTAATATTCGCCAACTCATAACTGGTTTTATTTATGTCTGATTCTACGCTGATTAGTCCTTTTGATTCCCAGCCAATCGCTTTGTTTGAGGATCATTTATAGATGCACGATGGACTCAGTCAGCATACCTTAAGTAGTTATCAAACCGACCTTAAATTATTTTCGCGTTGGTTGGTTACTAAAAAGGAAAAGTTGGTACCTATTGGTATCGACTAAAGCATTATGCTTTGTAAACCAGTATCAAAACCAAGTTGCATACTTTATGGCATGCATTTGCGACCCACTTATTAGCTCATGGAGCGGATTTAAGAACCTTGCAACTGTTGTTAGATCACTGCGACCTGTCAACAACCCAAATTTATACCCAAATCGCTAATGAAAGACTGCAAATGCTGCACTCAAAGCACCATCAAAGAGGCAAGAATTGCCGAAATATGCCTCTATCAGAGGATATAAACCGTTTGTCTAATAGCTATACGGGCTGTTATAGTATCTGCCGATTAATAAGCACATACTCTACTAGTACCTCGACACAGGGATTTTGACTAGTTCAGCCAGTCGAGAAATAGGCCAGAACTAGGCGCTTACCTGCAGGACTAGCTCGCTAATTCAAAGGTAAGCAACAACGGGCTGGCCTATTGACCGGCTGGCCCGAAGGGAGTTCACCCAACAAGCGATTGCGGCGTTGTGACTCTTGAAAAGGGCTAACCATTGTCTTCGAGTCACGCCTTGCACTCACTTGTTGGCTGAACTCTGGACTAGTCAAAATCCTTGTGTCGAGGTACTAGATTAAACTTTTTAGGAAATTCAACCAACATGACCAAATTACATTCAGCGATAGCCGGTTTTGCCGCCGCTTTATTACTAACCGCTTGTTCCGACGGCGCTCAGTCATCAGATCAGGTAGAGGCAAAACAAAGTCTCGCAGCGGTGGCTAAAACTGATCAGACCGACCTGAGTCCAGAAGCCATCAAAATCTTGTTGAAAAAGAAACTCCGAGGGATAGAAATCAGCGGCGTTGAACAAAGTCCTAAAGAAGGATTCTATCAAGCTTTTTATGATGGCCAGGTCCTGTATATTTCCACTGACGGCCAGTTTTTGTTTTCTGGAACTCTGTTAGGTCTTGCGGGGGATGAACCCGTTAATCACACTGAAGCTGCGATTTCAGCTAAAACATCTGAATTATCTCCAGTAAGAGCAGCCGCTATAGCGCTAATCAAGGAAGATGATATGGTGATTTTTAAGGCGGAGAAGGAAGAATTCGCAATTACAGTATTTACCGATGTGGATTGCGCTTACTGTCGAAAACTGCATAAAGAAGTGCCACAACTCAATGCGGCCGGTATCACTGTAAGGTATTTAGCTTTTCCTAGAGCAGGTGTTGGTTCATCAGCTTATGATAAATTAGTTTCCGTCTGGTGCTCCGATGATAAGATGCTAGCAATGGATAATGCCAAACTCAAACGACAGTTTTCGCCAAAGACCTGCACCAATCCTGTTGCCTCACAATATCAATTGACCCGCGAGTTCGGTTTAGGTGGAACACCCGCACTAATCTTACCGGATGGGGAATTGATTGCCGGTTATGTGCCTTTTGAAAGGCTTCACAAGCACTTGAAAAGCAATGAGGAAAAACCTGAAACTTCAGGCAGGTAGCCTCAACAGGCCTTGGCAATGACAGAAGAAATAACACAGCTTCTGCTGGATCATCAAGATGGTAAAACCGAAGCCATAGAAAAGCTTTACCCTGTTATTTACAATGAGCTGCATCGTATAGCGCATCGTCAACTTAACAATGCGTGGGATATTAATACTATCTGTACTACGGCGCTGGTAAACGAAGCTTATATCAAACTTATTGGATTCGATAAATCCAAAGTTAGTAGCCGGGAACATTTTTTTGCTATAGCCGCCAAAGCAATGCGTCAAATTATTTTGAATTATGCGGAGAAAAAACGTTCCAAAAAACGTGGGGGAGATTGGAAACGTGTTACAGGTATTGATAACCTCAATCAATCAGAACAAGATTTTGAGACTTTACTTTCAGTTGATCGTGCTTTGAAAGAATTGGAACAGATTGACCAAAACCTCGCTCAATTAGTTGAATTGAGGTTTTATGCTGGAATGACCGAGGAAGAATTGGCACAGGTATTTGAAGTGACCACAAGAACGGTAAGGCGCAATTGGAAAAAAGCCAAGGCCTTTTTGGCACAAACGATGCAATAATTTAGCGGAAGCTATGAGATGATTTTCTACAAGCGATGGAATAATAGGGATATATTATGGGCGCTCCGTTTTCCAAGACTCGATGGAAAAAAATAGATCTTATTTTAGACGACGTTTTGCAACAACAAGACGATAAACAGCTTGAATGTCTAAAAGAAAAATGCCGAACAGATCAAACATTGTTTGCTGAAATCCGATCACTCCTGGAAGCAGAAAAAAATTCACCAACCTTGCTTGATGACAGGGCCATCGATCTCCTGTCCACGTTTAGTCTCGACGATGAACTTATCGCCCGCGAGAAAGCCAACAGCATTCGTAATAATCATTATCAAGCTCTAATTGGTTGCCAATTTGGTTCGTATCGACTTTGTAAAGAAATTGGTCATGGCGGGATGGGGTTGGTCTTTCTTGCGGAAAGAGCCGATGGCGCATTTGAACATCAGGTAGCCGTTAAATTACTTCAGTCAAACGGCCGTCATCAGGAAATGATGACTCGTTTTCAGCGGGAGCAACAGGTTCTGGCATCGTTAAATCATCCAAATATTGCGCAGTTACTTGACGGCGGAGTTTCGCAAGATGGTCAGCCTTATTTTGTTATGGAATATGTCAAAGGTGAGAGAATTGATCAATATTGTGATCGGTTGGAATTAACAATTAATCGCAGACTGCAATTAATTTTTCAGGTAATTGACGCTCTTAGTATTGCTCATAAAAACCTGATTATTCACAGAGATATCAAACCGTCGAATATCCTGGTGACCGAAGATGGGCAGGTAAAACTATTAGATTTTGGTATTGCCAAACTGATTTCAGATAGTGTAGATGTTGATCTGACTCAAACCAAAGGTCTAATGATGACTCCTGGTTACGCAGCGCCCGAGCAACTTTTAAATAAGCCGGTAACAATAGCAACCGATATATATCAACTGGGTTTGGTTATATACAAATTGCTTACCGGTGTTCAAGCCTACCAGGAACATGCGTCTTCTTTTGTTGATCTGGCAAAACACATCTGCGGTCATGAACCCACTCTGCCAAGTTTTGTGATTAAAAATCATCATCAATATTTTGCTGACAGTGAAGCTCATCCTTCTGTCGAAGAAATCTGCCGACTAAGACAGACTGAAGTGAATCGACTGCAAAAAAAATTAAAAGGCGAAATTGATTCTATTGTATTAAAGACACTGAGTGTGGATGCGGAAAATCGTTACCACTCGATGGAAGCGTTGAGATCTGACATAAATTGTTATTTTTTACATCGGCCTATAGCCGCACAAAATATAACTTTTTGGTATCAATCCAGAAAATTTCTGCGGCGGCATTGGCAAGTGAGCTCGTTTTTTTTAATAGTGTCCACTTTAATAGTATCCTACGCGATAACAGTGACACTTCAGGCTGAAAACCTGAAAATCGCTTTGGAAAAAACTCAGTTGGAAAAGCGTAAAGCTCAACAAGTGTCTGATTTCATGGTTGATATTTTTAAGGCAGCTGATCCCAATGTTTCAGGATTAAAAAACCTGACAGCCGATATTCTTCTTACCAGAGGCCATCAAAAAATTCTAAGCGAACTTAATGAGGCACCAGAAATTCAAGCACTTTTACTCACCAATTTGGGGGAAATTCATTATACGCTGGGTGCCTTCGATAAAGGCGTTGAACTGCTGGAAGATGCCTTGTCAAAACAACGTCTTGCTAATTCAGCTGATCAGTTAGCCATGGCTAATACTTTAACTCAACTCGGGATAGCCTATGCCAATACTAATCAATTAGACTCTGCGAAAGAATTGTTCAAAGAAAGTTTATCAATCCACCAGGAACAAAAATATAGTGATAATACTCAACATATTTTTGATTTCGCAGAAACTAATACGAGTTATGCAGAGCTTTTGCGTAAATATGGACAGTTAACGGATGCAGAGTTACATTTTAATATAGCCATTAGCTTGTTAAGAAATTTAGGCAGTGAAGAAGATAATATAGAGTTGGCAACCGCTCTTAACGGATTAGCAGTGGTTCAATATATCGATGGTTTTTACGAAAAGGCGAGCATGAATATGCTAGAAGCGATAGACCTTTTTAAAAAATCACGGGGACAAGATAATTCTGAGTATACACTCCTTCTAAATAACTACAGTTTACTTTTGATTAAAATGGAAAAATTTGATGAGGCAATTAAATTTAGTAATAAAGCGTTGGCGATTCAGAAAGTAATACTCAAAGAAAATCACCCTTATTTGGCTGCAACGTTACGGTCTTTGGGGAAAATATCCCACTATCAAGGTGATCTTATCAAAGCCAAACAAAATTTCCAGAAAGCTTTAGTCATAAATCGTGCAGATTTAAAAAAGGATAATTTTGTAACGGCAGGGTTATATTTTCGGTTGGGTGCTGTGTTTCAAGATCTGGGAAAGTTTTCTCAAGCAGAACATAACTATAATAAAATGATTGCTATATATGAAGAAAGCGCATCCGCAAAAAACAATATAGGCAGAGGAATGACCCGATTGGCTTCTCTTTATTATACCGCTGGGGATCTACAAAAAGCGAAACAACAATATCAAAAAGCTCTGAAACTCTTACCCGAAAAAGGATTAAGAACAAGTGAGGCTAAGGTTGGCTACGCACAAGTGTTGCTTGAACTAAATGAGTCCTGGCTGGCAGAAGAATATGCTCGTTCGGCACTTGAAACTCGACTCAAAAATTTACCGACCTCTCACTCATTGATTGCAGAAGCCGAAGCAACTCTAGGACTGGCGTTAATAAAAAAACAGCGAGAAATTGAAAAAGGTCGAGCATACTTAATATCTGCTCAGCGTGTATTAAGTAACAGTCCTTTTTATCAATTTGGGCATCAAAAGTTATTGATGCAAAATATAGCTAAACAACTATCGAATTAATCTGGAGGTATTTTGCCCATCGGGGAGCAAGCGTAAACCTCTATAATCGTAAGCCCCAAGGTATTACCAGCAGCATCAGAGGTTGTTGGCAATTTATATATTGTAATTTCTCCATTCTCACACTTAGATGGATTTTCTGTTAACCTGAAAGAATCACCTAATCTGTTATTGTCACAGCGCCATTTTTTGCCGCACACTTCTAAATGATATTTAGGAATACATTGGTGTTTTGTTGTATCAAAAACCTGATATAGGGAGTTGCAATCTTCAGATATGATTTCCTTGTGGACGGTTGCACAGGATGACAATATTGACAGAGAAACTATTGAAAATATTAGCTTTAAAAGTTGATTGTGTCCGTATGGCATGATGTTTTCTCCCTACTTTTATTGTTAATGAATTGGTAGTTTATTTAATATATACCGTAACTGCAATAAATACAGGAAAAATTAGACAATATTTACCTGGACGTCTATGTGTTAGTTGATCTTGCTATATATCTCATTTTGTCTGAACTCCAAATTGATAGGCGAATTAAGTTATATCCGAATGATACGGATTTATATCGTTTGTTATCTGGCTTTCTGGTGAATTGGTTAAAATTTTAAAGGATTATGTCCGCTTTTTTTAACAAAACGGGTATTTAATAATACAGGTTTACTTTTTCGATTTTGAATGAGTTGAATCTGAGAATGATTTATTTTTCAACT